>DAIAVG010000140.1 GCA_027445725.1 Acidithiobacillus sp. | reverse complement strand
TCTCCGCCATGTTATATTAACTGTCTGATTTTCCATAAAGGAAGATAGCTTTCAATGGGTTGCGACTAAGCACTGTGGCTAGAAGTGTAGCTAAAAGTGAGGTCAAGAACCCTATGTACCTGCTCCGCAGGGGCGCGCTCTTCCATTTTTCCCGCAAGCTCCCCGATGCTTTTCAAGGCCAGAATCTGAACCTCGCGTCCGGCCCCCGCAAGGTTGGCGGGAACGGCTATTTGCGGTTTTCCCTAGGTACCGGCAACCGCCGGGAAGCCGAGCGGCTGGCCCGCCGCTATGCCGTCGAGGTAGACGAAGCACTCCAGGCCGAAACAGCCTCCATGCACCGGGAAATCCCCTGTACAGATGAGCCCGAAGGCACGATTCTGAAAGAGTTCTTCGACACCCTCCCTGCGGAACAGCAGGCGCATCTCCTGCAGTTCGTCAAACCGGTTCCCCGCCCGAAGTTTTCCCAAGAAGAAATTCAACAAGCCGCACAGCTGATGTATGCCTCCATCATGCAGGAAGACGAAGCGGAATATCGGCAGCTGATCGCCTCCCAGCTGGCCCCCGGGATGCAGGGCGATGACGCGGAAGACCGCTTGCTGATCCCGCGAGAGAGCCCTTATTTTGTGGGAGATCTCCCTCCGCCTGGTGTTGTCGGAGACATCGCTCTCCTGAAGGAGCTCAAAATCAACATCGCGCATTTCCTGCATCTGGCCACCGGACGGGACGTCAATTACTGGCGACTGGACGCAGGTTTCGAACCCTTTGCCACCGCCTTCCGTGCCGCATCCCGGGACCTGCGTCGGCGCCAGGCGGGAGAATCTGTCGCCAGCCCGGAACTGCCCGTCACCCCATCGGAAAAGCACCCCACCGCACTCAGCTGGCAGGGCTTGCTGGAATATTGGCAGCAGGACTGCGAACGGCGCCCACGGACCGTACAGGAGATGCAGACCCTGATCCAGTCCCTGTCCAGCTTCCTGCCCAATAAAACCCCCGCCACCGTGACCCGGAAGGATGCCGCCGCCTGGTTGCGCCACCAGCGCGATACCCGAGGTAATAGGGCCAAGACCCTGGAGAAGAAAGGTACCCTCATGGGAGCTCTGTTTTCTATTGCCGTCAAAGACGAAATTCTGTCCAGTAATCCCCTTGCCGATTTTGACTATGCCCGCTTTGTGCAGAAAATCGGTGTCGATACCGGGGAAGATCGCAAGCCCTTCAGCCAGGAACAACTGGCCCGGATATTCTCCCCGGAAGGGCTTTTCTCCCAACGCCGACAAACCGGCGGCGGAGGGTACCATGCCCGGATATGGCTTCCTCTCCTGGGTCTTTTTACCGGCGCCCGGCTGGATGAACTGGGCCGCCTCACCCTCCAGAATTTCGAAAGCGTTCCGCTGCCTCATTTTCGCATTCGCCGAGGGAAAAACGACGAAAGCCTGCGTCAGATCCCCCTGCATCCTCAACTGATCGAACTGGGTTTTCTCGACTATGTGGAAGCGATTAAAGCCAGCGGACAGGAACGCCTGTGGCCCTTTCTCAAGACCCGAGGCATTAACAAGAACGACAGTGAAGTGCTGGGCCGCTGGTTCAACGGTTATATTCACAAAAACCTGGGGTTCCCGGACAATGTCGTATTCCATTCCTTCCGGCACACTTTCAAAGACCTCTGCCGCAATGCCCACATTCCCAAGGATGCGCACCACCAGCTCACCGGGCATTCTTCCAGCGATACCGGGGACAGTTATGGTGAAGGCTTCGCCCTGGAAGTGTTATATGAGGAGATCCAACGGATCACGCTGTCCTTCTCGATCCCCCGGCCATTGCCATTCACCGGCAGCAAAACCCTGACAAACAAATCAGCAGCAGGGCATCCCCATAGGGTGCCCTGAAGACCGCGAGACGGGCGAAACGATGGTAGCCAGTGAGGGAAGGGGCTGCCAAGGGACCAGACAGAGGTTCCAGGGCCGGGAAGACGCCCTAGCGCAGATGGCGGGAGCCGCAGCCACCAGACATCGCCGTAGCTGCGGGGTGCAGCGGGCGGCGTAGCCGACCTGCGGAACCCCTCTGGACGGATCGTGCGTCCAGCACGAACCGGGAAGAGGCTGGGGGGCGCCGATCAAAAGGACACACGATAGTGCCGCGCGTCCAGCGCGGCACCGTGTGGCCAGGCACCCCCAGGTGCCGGTTTTGAGTCGGGGGGCGAAGCCCCGTCCCCCGTGCCGCAGGCCGGGGGCAACTTGCTCAGGTGGAGGCGCGCAGCGCCGGAACCCGAGGAGCCGCAGGCGACGAAGCCGGTGCGCGTTCAGCGGCACCGAGTGAGCGGGTTGCCGCCGGGCGCGAAGCGGCCGGGGGACCGCTGTAAGGGGGCAGGCCAGTGCGTCCAGCACTGGGCCTGGGAATGGGGCGTTCAGCCCCTAATTCCCGGGCTTCCTGCCCCTAATCCTGGCCACCCTGGTGGCCAGTCTCCTGGGTGTAGAGCGCGGGAGCGCGCGGAACCCACCCAGGGCGAGGGTCGGTACAGAACCCCCCACGGGGAAAAGCGCCGCACCGGGGGCCTCTGCCGACCTATGGCCCCAAGGGATGCGCGTGGGGGTCGCTATACTCTCCCATGGATACGATACAGCAACACCACGCGAATCTGCTCGACGGCCTGGAGGCCATCGCCCGCTTTGGCTGGCTCACCCGCGAGCAGATCAGTCGGCTATTGTGGCCGGGCAGCACGCCACCGACTCGGGAAAAGCTCGGCCAACGTCTCGTCGCCAAAGCTCAGTCTCAAGGCTGGATTCTGAGACGGGTCATCGACGGCGGCGGCTCTGCCTATGTGCTTCGCCCGTCCGGGGTCGCCTTCCTACAGAAATTCCGACCCACCGTACCCGCTAAGTCGGGCCTGGATCTTCGCTTGGGCAACGTTCGTCACCGCAGCCTCAGTAATAATCTCCTCATAGACCGACTCTTGGAAGGGAACACGGTCTGGACGGAATACGAGATCCTGACCCGCCGCACCCCGCAAATCGTTGTCGCGAACAAGGTTCCCGATGGCGCGATTCTGCAAGTAGACGACGAGGGCGCAGAATTGCAATGGGTTGAAGTGGAAGCGCACAGCCGCAAGCGCCAGGACTTCGAGGCGCTCTGTCAATTCATCCGGGGTCCTCTGGCCACCGCCAGTCGAGCGCCGTACCAACTGATCGAGGGGGTATACCTGACAGCGCTGCATCTGGTTTTTGCCGAGGAACGGCTAGGCGCCCTATTGACCCATCGCCTACTGGCTGTTGCCGAACTGGAGCAATGGTCAGACACCCTGTTGGACTGGATTGAGCTATACTGGGCACACCAGTCCGCCCGGTGCCGCTGGGATGGGTTGCAGCAGGTGGGGTCGCTACTCTACCCGCCGGAGCAGTGGAAGGAGAAGCGGCTTTCGGCGCTGGAATCCGCGTTGACGGAGCGAGTCCGTCGCCTGAGCGCAGAGTTGCGAGTACAGAGGGCTTAGGCGCATGGGACCGAATGACGGCGCGGTTAGGTGGGGGAACCTATCGGCCATAGGGACGGAGCAGCGAGCCCCGCACTTGCCGATGGGTGATGGAAGGCTGTAGATTGCGGAGAAGTGGAGGGCGGTAGCGGGAAGTAGGCGTCCATTGATGACCGATATTTGTTTTAAACCAATAGCATTTATGGATGTTATAATAAATATGGTGGAAGTTCAGATGAATCTCCATGTTGAGTACGAACATGGAAGAAGATGGGCGCTGGATAGCGGAGGTGCCGGAACTGCCCGGTGTTATGGCACGTCGCGTAAGGATGCGGCGGCCAAGGTGGAGGCCTTGGCGCTGAGGGCCAAGGCGGACCGCCTCGATGAAGGGGAAATGGAGGCTCCACCATCACTATCGAGACCATGGAACGTGCTCCGGCATGAGCCAATGGGCGCCTTTGAAAGCGTGGCTGGTCTTGGCCGCGCTGCTCCGGATCGGTTGGCGCGTCAAACGACAGTCAAGGCCGCATCGAACCCTCACCAGATCGAACTGGCCGGACGTGGTGTTTGCGTTTCATGAACGTAGGCCATGAACACCGAGAATCGTCGAAAGACACGACTCTGATGCCTACGGATAGTGTAAAACCATTATAAAAAGTTGATAATATCCAAATGATGATAAAATCAAAAAAGCGCATCCAGCGGTACCTGGTGCGCCCGACGATGCCAGTGGCTCAAGATATGCCCCGATGACAGATCAAGCAGAGAGCATTCCGAAGATGGACGCCACCAGCACTCTCCCCAATTTTCTTGGTCTGCAGGATACGGACTTTCAGCTCATCGACCGCTACCGGGACTGCCTGGAGGCGGAAACGCCTGCGCTTGCCCATGCTTTCTACGACTACCTGCTTGCTCACCCCGTCACCGCCGCCGTCTTCCGGGATTTCTCCCGCGCGCGTCTGGATGCTCTGATCCAGAAACAGGCGGAGCACGTCAGCGGGCTTCTGGCCAGCCACCTGGATAAGTCCTGGCGGGAGTCCATGCGCAGAATCGGGGCCCTGCACCACCGTCTCGGCATCGAGCCCTCCTGG
>DAIAVG010000139.1 GCA_027445725.1 Acidithiobacillus sp. | reverse complement strand
ACCCGGAAGAGGGACGCCGGGATGCTCTTTTTCCCACTTGGCCGCATAGAAAAAATCCCAAATCGTTAACTGACACCGATAATCCAAATTCGCGGTTCCATTCTTGATGCTCTTTCCGTAATCGGTGTCTGCCGCTATCGCTACGGATCCCATAAAGTTACCTACCCAAGAAATGGGGCTGCATACCCGGTGAATCCGCTGGTCGGGCGTACCCCCGATAAACACCCAGATCAGAAAAGCGATGAACAGAAAAAACAGCAACTCGCCAAAGTGTTTCAAAGTCAGGCTCCGGCTTTGCAAGCGCCAATGTTGTCCAGCATGGAAGCGAGATCGCCGACCGTGGCGTCACCAACCGATACCTGGTGCTTGCCGGCTTTGTCGCAATAGACCATCACCGGATTGTTGATGTAGCCCGCAGTCGCCAGTAATGCGGTATTTCCGTCCACTTCCTGCACCATGGACAGCGTGCTAGGTACGCCGCGAATGCCGCCTTCCATCTGCCCGTCGGGAGACTTTTTGAACAGGCGCTCGTCCATACTCATCTTTTTGGCGGGTGCGGGCGCGGCGAGGATGGCTTCGGCCTTGTGCAGACTGCTTTTGTCTTTCTCGGCGACGGGGACATAACGAATATTCAGGATTCCCGCAGCGATTTTTGGCGCAAGGGCCAGATAGAGCCTGTGTCCGACGCTGCTGTTGGGGTCTATGTACACCGTAGCCTGCGGGCCGGATCTGCCTTCGGTGAATCCGGTTCCACCTGTCATGAGCGTGCCGATGGTGGATGGGGTGGATGCGGCATTCGCAGCGGTCGGTTCTTCGCTGACCGGTTGTATAGCTGCCGAATGATTCGCCGCCAGCGCAAAATCTGAGCTGGTGTTGTAATTCTTGCCGTCGGCACCCACCAGTGTGCCGATCATCACGAGGTTATCCGGCGCGTCCACCCAGGCGACGCCTTCCTGTCCGTTGACATCCCGGTAGAGCGCCCCGGTCAATCCGCCGGGGCCTGGCCATGTCTGAATCACTGTGGCCGTATCATCACTGGCGGAACTCAACAAGTTTTGAATGGATTGTGGCGATTCCGTCGTGGGTGTGGCGGAATAGGGCACGGCGGGCTGCGCCGTTACCACCTGGGTGGTTGACGGCATCAATGGCCCGGTGGCGGTGGTCTTGGATGGTGCTTCGGGATGCGCAGTAGCTGAATGACGAAGCAACGCGGTCTGGTGTGGCGCCATGATGGGGGCAATGCCCGATGACTGGTCCGCTTCGGTTGGTTTTGCTGGCCCCATTATCTTGTTGGCAACCATCAAGCCGACCACGGCGAGAACCGTGACACTAATGACCGTTTTCTGTTTGGCGCTCAATGATTTCTTTTTGGCTTTCCCGCCTGATATGCCGTCTATGGGCTTCGTTTCCGTCTCGCCCACTACCGGCTCCTTTCGGGGGTCTATCGTCTTTTTTGCAAAAGGATTAAGCACTTTTGATCTCCTGCACGCGGATTTCTTCAGCCAGACATTGCGTTGCCCGCCGGAGGCGATCCATTGGGTCATCTTTTCCTAGTGTAATTACACTACCGTTACATATCACAGTCATTTCGGTGACCCCCTTGGCCATCAGCACATTGAGATAGAGCATGGTCAGGATGGATGCCGCAAATTCGTTGACGGGCAGGGCGAGCAGGTCCACTGCTTCCGCATCCATATTGAAGTCTTTATTGACCATTCTCAGCTTCAGCCTCCATGCCCTGCACCTTTTGCTGCATTTCCTGCACCTGTCTGATCATATTCGCTACTGCTGGACTGCTTACGGCAGGCGCCTCCACCGGTGTAACCATTTGTTTAGACCTAATCACTATGGGCTTCGTCACCACGTTCTTCCTTGCCCTATCCGAAACGTGTTGTGCGGGTGCGGGCGGTAACGGAACCGCCTTGACGGGTCCATTCTGGAAAATAATCACCCACAATGTCGCCGCACATCCCAATCCACTGGTGATGATCGACAAAAGTATCCACCCGCGCTTATGGCGGTGTGCAACTTCTTTTGGCACTCCAAGGCGGACGTTTTCCATTCGCGTTTATAAATACACTATGATAATGCAGGATGCAAGCGCGTGATGATGGAACGACCTATTCTGTGGCGAGGCTAATCCCGCTGCCGTTGGCTTTTTCGCGGATCGCCGCGATCAGAAGTCCCACGGCCACGAGTGGTCGATGACGCGGTATAGTGCCCGGCACGCTGCTCCCAACCTCAAGACCTATGGGCTTGGTGAAATCCACCTGCTTGATGACATCCACCCGTTTGCAGACATCCACGGCCCATTTGCGGTAGGTATCCATGCGCCACCGGTCGAAGTTGTTGTATTCGATGTTATCTTGTCCGATGATGGATAGGTGATAGGCTCGCCGTGCCCTGGATATGGTCCCCGGTGGCAGATGGTACTTTATGTCCTTTTTGCTGCCGTCAAGATAATCAATTTCCAGGCGCATCACGAGGATACTGCCGTCTGGTTCCACCTTCCAGGACGGCCAGAGGGTCCCGATCCTTCGGGGTTTTCTCATCTCTGGGTTATCCATCTTCACCATGATACTGACGTACCAGGTATATCCGACGAGCTTGCCTGCGTGGCGCTTATAGCGCATCACCAAGTGAAACCGGCGCACCAATAAATGACCTGCGATGGGCCTGTGCATCAGGAAACGCACGGAGAACGGTTCTCCATCGCGCCGTGACCAGAGCGGCATCGTCAGCTCCATCAGCGGTTTCTCTCCTGCTTTAATGGTTTTGAAATGCACTTTGTATTTCTCGTCACGCTTCAGGAACTCGGCATAGGGGATCTCGTTGGCGGACACGAGCACACCCCCGATCACGCCATCGTAGCCGTCGTGCGCGGCTTTCTCCGTATCATTGTCCTCTGGACGGCCTTTTCTTTTGATGGTGCGCCGAGCATGTTCGCCCTTGAGCCAGGTCGCTGTCATTTGCCGCGTGGCATACCAGATGTCTGCCAGCTCTCTGTTTAAGTATTTTCGCCCTTCATCCATCGTCCCGAACTGGCAGGCTTTGGCGTAAGTACGTCTGATTCTCTGGGCCTGCTCGATCAGCAAGGGTTCGTCCTTGGGATCGACCCAGGCCTTATAGACAAAGTTTCGGAACAAGGGCGTCCTTCTTTGATTCACAATCGTCGAAAATCCTAGTCTAGTGAAAATACACTATTGACGCGGCATCTTCCATGCCAGCCCTCTGCTGGTACATAGAAACTGGCCGGTACTCCTGATCGGAACGATCTACGGCACTTTCGCCGGACCTTTTGAAAGGAGATATCTTATGTATCAGCACAATACGATTGTAGCTGGGTTTATATTGGTGAATGACGCCACCACCAACGCGGCGCTTCAAGAGGCACGCGCCGAGATTGGTGAGGCCGGCTGGAAGGCGGGTTACACCGAGGAAAGGTCCAAAGTCGCCCGTGCTGCTCTCAAGAAACACGGGGCACCCCTTCTGACCAAGCTCTCTGGCACGCTCTCCGGGGTATTTACTCCCCAAACGAAAGACGCCCAGGGAAACGTGTTCCAAAAGGTGCGGGTTTTCCTGAACAACGGCCAGGACTCAACAGTTCTCTCGCTTGACCTTGGAACAGAGTTTTGTGAGCGGCTTCTTCCGAAGTTGGAGGCTGCTGTTAAGGATAATGGTGTTGGTGTCTCAATCACCATTTCCTGCTTCCCAACGTCGGTAGAGCGCGGCGGTCGGAGTTTCGTAAACCATGTCGCGTCTGTTAAGGACTCCGATAAGAAGGAAATAAAGGCGGAATCGCACTTCCGTCGTGCCCAAGATGCTTCCACGGCGGCTGTTGCTGCGCTTGCAAAGGCGGGTGTAAAAGCCAAGGCCGCGCTTGATGCCACCCGGAAGGCCGCAAAGGAGGAATATTTCCTTGGCCTGGCAGGTGAGGTTGCTGCGCTGTTCGGCAACACCGCTTCTGCCGCCGAGCCCTCTGAAGTTGCTACCCCAGCTCCATCGTCGGAGCCATCTGAAGAGGTCGCACGCGCCATTAGAAGGATCGAGCGTACTGAAGCTGCTCGCCTGGAGTTTGCGAAGCAGTGGGTGGAAGTAAACTTCACCGGCGATGATGCGAAACAGTTGTTTGATGTCATTGAGGCACGTCGCAAGACTGCCGCTTGATCCACCCCACACCCCTCGCTTCGGCTTGGGGTTTTTTTACGTCTGGCGCCCGCTGGTACATAGAAACTGTCCGGTATCTCCTCGCGGTACGAAACACGGCAATTTTGCCGTTTCTGAGAGGACACAAAAGTGAGAAACGTCGGTCATTTGCTGCGTGGTGAACGGTGGTTGAGATGCCGGTGGCGCAAGCCTGATTTCGTGCGCGGAGGGATCAATATCCTTGGTGGCCGTGTATGAATGCCGAGCAGAAGAAGCATTTGGCTGATTCCTTCAGGATAGTTGGTATGGCATATTTCGGGTATTATGGATACGATGCCTTGACAGCACATCCCATTGAATATGTTGCCCTGATCATGGCTGGCCTAGAGTTCCTGGGCTTCGAGTATCTCGCTG
>DAIAVG010000138.1 GCA_027445725.1 Acidithiobacillus sp. | reverse complement strand
GAGGCCTGGGAGCGCAATACGCCCTATTTCGACCGCTTAGTCTGGGCCTTGCGCAATCCCCATCCCGAGGTTCGCATGGGGGCCATCCTGAGCCTGCAGAACCAGCACAACCCGGCCGCTGCCCTGCCTCTGGCGGAATGCGCACTGCAGTCCGCGGTGGATGTGGTGCAGGGTCTGGCGGTGGTGGAGGCACTGGCCCATCTCCCCGACGACAGCGATCGGCAACATGCCCTGAAACGTCTGAGGGATCATCCCGCACATGCCATGCGCGAAGCCGCTCGGCGGATACTGGCACGCGGCCCCACCCCATCCCATCAGGACAAGAGCTAAACTGAAAGGACGCAGACAACACGCTGGCTTCACGAATTCAAAAAAGGAGAGTTGAGTGGATTTACGCAAGAACTTTCTCGATCACGTCAAAAAAGGCCTGGGCGGACATGAACTCCCTCTGCGGCTCGTTTTTTGGGATGGCCACGCCTACGACTTCGCTGACAACCCCATCGTCACCATGCATCTCAAGTCGGCCAAGGTGGTGACCAGCCTGCTTATGGGTAGCGCCCTGGACGTGCTGGGCGAGGGCTATGTAGAGGGCGACATCGATATCGAGGGACGTTACCAAGACATCCTGGCGGTCGCCGAAGGTCTCAGTAACGCCTTTCCCAGTAAGAAAAGTTCCAAGACCGGGATCATCCGCAAGGCCCTGCACAGCAAGAGCAAAGACAAAGAGGCGATCCACTACCACTACGACGTCTCCAATGATTTTTACCAACTCTGGCTGGATCGCAACCTGGTCTATTCCTGCGGCTACTTCAAGACGGGGGAAGAAGACATCGACACGGCCCAGGAGCAAAAGCTCGACCACATCTGCCGCAAGCTCCATCTGCAGCCGGGCGAAAAGCTCCTCGACATCGGCTGCGGCTGGGGCGGGCTGCTGAGCTGGGCGGCCCGGCATTACGGTATCCAGGGCGTGGGCGTGACTCTGAGTGAAGAACAGTTCGCCTTTGCTCAGGCACGCATGGAGCGCGAGGGTCTAGCCGACAAGGTGGAGATTCGCCTGCAGGATTATCGCGACATTCCCGAGCGGGAGCATTTCGACAAGGTCAGCTCCGTTGGCATGTTCGAGCATGTGGGGCGGGCCAAGCTGCCGGAGTATTTCGATGTCATCCAGCGCGTGCTGAAGGAGGGGGGCTGGGTCATGAATCATGGCATCACCGCTGCGTCCAAAGACGACGATGGAGACCATCACTCGGGCAGCGATTTCATCGACAAATACGTCTTCCCCGACGGGGAGATTCCCCATCTCTGGCGCGTGGTGCGGGACATGGCTGGAGCCAATCTGGAAGTCCTGGATGTGGAGAACCTTCGCCCGCATTACGCCCAGACCCTGATCCATTGGGTGCGTCGCCTCGAAGCGCGCAAGGCCGAGGCCCTGACCCTGGTCAGCGACAAGACCTATCGCATCTGGGCCATCTATATGGCGGGCTGCGCTTACGGCTTCTGGCGCAACTGGTCGGCGCTACACCAAGTGCTGGCGGTCAAGCAGAGCGGCGAGGAGCTGACCCCGCGCCCCTGGGAACGGCGCTATCAGTACCTCGACAACGATCCGTTCCGTTTGGCCGAACCCTACTGGGGGGAGGTCTAAGGTGAACCGAACACGGAAAAGTCCTCGGCACATCGGCGCGAACCGGTGTGCCCCTTTTTAAGACTGGGCCCTATTTTTCGTCCTGAAAGCCGATGGAAATATGGGTCCCGTCACAGAACGGTTTGTTCTTAGAGGCGCCACAACGGCATAACGTGACCCGGTTACGTATTTCATAAGCAAACCCATCGCCAGCAATGATGGTTACGCCACCACGTACCCAGAGAGGCCCCGCGCAGTGTTGCGATGGATCTTCCACCACGGCAATAGATACGGGATATTGCGGCTCGATGGGTTGCCCGGTCTCTTTGTCCCAGGCGCCCAGACGCCCAGACGGGCATAATCCTACCTGGGCGACAAAATGCTCGCCGGCCTCTGCCTGGCCAGATATACCCACTGATTTCCATACGGTTCCGTGAGGATCACAAAAGCGCGCCGATGAGCACAGTGACGTGGCATCTGTCAGGTACCGTGTTGGACCCTGAAACACCTTGGCCTGTTGAACATAACTTTGCCGGCTGGCCGTTTCCGTACCATCAAAACTGACCTTGACGTGGTGACCGTCACAAAAAGGCTTGTTTTGGCTATGGCCACAGCGGCATAGCGCGTAGGACTCCTGCAATGGGTACTCCTTCCCTTGCTGCCAGGAAACAGACTCTCCCTCTGCATTGACAGCAATGCTGACCTTGCACAGGGGCAGCCCTCCTGAAACGATATAGGGTCCATTCTGGGAAATTTGGATTGTTGCCGTAGTCTCTGACATGCCCATCCTCCTTGATATCGTAGAGCCAGCGACGGCGCCAACCCACCGCTTTAACTATAGCCCTTTGCACCCTGCGCATTTGTGTACCCGCAACACAATATTGATCTCTTCCAGTTCTGTATCGTTGGGAAGGTCTGGGAGCTGTACCAGCTTGAACTGCTTTGCCGGAATGTCTACCAAGTCGTCCGTATCGGTGTAGTAGTAATGATGGTGGTGGGACACATTGGAATCATATAGTACCCTTCCGGGCTCAACGACCACCTCGCGCACTAAGCCGTGCTGCACAAAAAGCCCTAGCGTGTTGTACACTGTAGCTTTGGACACCATTGCATACTCCGCATTGACGCGTTGCATGATTTCCTCTGCCGACAGGTGGACGTGCTGACCAAAGAGCACGTAACCAATTTCCACACGCTGCCCCGTGGGATGAAGGCCCACTGCCTTTAGGCTATCTAGGACCCGTTGTTTACTGAAATTCGCGTCATGCATCTCTTTATCCTCGAGAAACATTTATACTTAGTCTATTATATTACTCTAGGTTAGCCCGGAAAAGTATCTTTTTGAGCCCCAAGCACTCTGAGTCCCGCGGCACCTTGTTCTTTCCCCTGATCAGCAAGCTATGCGCACACATCCCACTGATCGCCACGACCAAACCCACCCCTTCAGGGAACGGGCCCAGGTCTTCGACGATGCCGACCTGACCATAGCAATCCCCGGCTGCCCCCACCACTACGTCATCATCGAATCAAGGAATGACACTTACCCACTACAAAAACAGTACAGTTCCCACCCCTTGCTTCAGGTCAGTTTGCCCATTGGTGGACAACACGGGATATCCTCATAGTTCTTAAAAATGATCGAGCAGCGTTCTCTCAACGTTCAGTCATCATGGCTGTCACCGATCCATTGCGCGCATATTGGCAAGATCCCTCGCTGCGTCGAGAGGCCTTTTCACCGCACCACTGGAGTTCTTTTGCTGTTTCGGTTGGGTGTTTTGCATACCACGTCGATGAGCGACCACCATAGGGTCCCTGTCGGGAAAACAAAAATGGGGTGACGATGGCGAGAATGCACACCACCAATATCGCCCAAACCACCCAACGATTCATTCGCCACCCTCCCCCTCGAGATTCTGTTTGGCAAGGCATTCTAGTTCATCAAGCCTGATGTGGTGATCCTGCGCTCTTTTTCCCGTGAATTACAGCATAGGCCGCTTCTGTAAGTACAATACGATAAGGATTGCCCTTCTTGGCGATCCTCCACAGCAGCCAGCTGATGTTGTAGCCGGCCGCACAGAGCACCGCATGGAGTGTCATAAGCCCCCATGCATTACAACATCAGGCAGACTTCAGCCTTCTACCGCGCCTGGGTTTGCCGTGCTCTTCCAGCAGCGCTTGTCCGCGCTCGGTTACGGCGTCGGCATCCATGCCCCGTTCAACAGCTTCTTGGATCAGGACAATGAAGTGGCGATGGTCCCAATCCGGGGCCAGCTTCTTCGCTGCCCGTTCAAAGCGCTTCTGGTTTTCCAGATCGGTCTTGCGCGAGGTTGGGCTCTTGGTGATCTTGGCTTTCTGCTCGTCGATCTTTGCGAGCATGGCTTTCTGGCGTTCCAGCAATTCGGCTCTCTGCCGTTCCAGGTCAGCCAGACGTTCTTCGGCAGTGCGACGATGACGCTTTTTCTTTTCTTCCATGATTATCCCTTGATGGTATCCGCGAGCCACCTCGCCTCCCGGGCCAGGCCCCGGACACGCAGCTCTTCCGCCAGGCGCTGGCTGCAACGGTGTTCGCCCGCGCTCCCGGTCCATACCCCCAATACCCGTTTGCTGCCGTCCGCCACCAGCCCGAGCGCCACCGTTGCCCGCTCGTGCTCCGTGCCCGCCGTGGCGAACCACACCGCCGGCAGAGGCACTGCCGCCAGACCCGCCTGCTGCAACAGCCGCCACGCCGCGAACCCGTCCGCCCCCGCGGCGGTCCTCCGCACGGCCGGTCCCACTGCCCCCTGCCCCTTGACCGGCGCGCGTCCCTCTGCTCTCGGGGCTCCGGCAAGCTTCTGCCCCGGCCCCGAGATCGCGGCTACACCACCGACCGCTTGCCCGACGATCCCCTCCAAGACCCCGACGATGTCGTCCGGTTCGTCCGCGCAGGCCGCTTGCAGTGCCGATGCCACCGCCCACGCCACTTGT
>DAIAVG010000137.1 GCA_027445725.1 Acidithiobacillus sp. | reverse complement strand
GCTGTCGGGCGGACGTTCACAATTTGCGGCCCTCAAAAACAAAATGCCCTGGGTGGACATCAACCAGGAACGCCATCAGGCCTATAACGGTTATGAAGGGATGGTCAACCTGGTGAAACAGATCGATTTGGCCCTCTACAATCCCATGTGGGCCTTGTTGCGCAAACCCGCGCCCTGGGATATGGGGGAGGCACGGACATGAGCACCGTCATTCAGAGCCGCAAAGCGTGCACGGTCAACCCCCTCAAAATGAGCCAGCCCATTGGCGGCGCCCTGGCCTTCATGGGCATTGCCGACTGCATGCCCATGCTGCATGGTTCCCAGGGCTGTACCGCCTTTGGTCTGGTGCTCTTTCAGCGGCATTTCAACGAGGGCATTCCCATGCAGACCACCGCCATGAGTGAGGTGGCGACGGTCATGGGCGGGCTGGACAATATCGGTAGTGCCATCCTTAATATTCAGCAGCGCACCAAACCAGCCATCATCGGCATCTGTTCCACCGGCGTCACCGAAACCAAAGGCGATGATGTGGATGGTTATCTCAAGAACTTTCGTGCCGCCCATCCCGAACTGGACCAGTTAGCTCTGGTTTACGTCTCTACTCCAGACTTCAAGGATGCTTTTCAGGACGGCTGGGCAAAGGCCGTGGAGAGCATGGTAAAAGGGTTGGCTGAACCCAGCAGCGCGCGCCGGGAGGGTTCCGTCAATTTCCTCGCGGGGTCCCACCTCACCGCCGCGGACATCGAGGAGCTCCGGGAGATCAGTGAATCCTTCGGGCTGGAGGCGACCATCCTGCCCGATATTTCCGGATCCATGGACGGCCACATTCCGGATGACTTCACTCCCAATACCCTGGGCGGCACTCCAGTGGATGCGATCCGGCGCATGGGTGAGGCAGAACTGACCATTGCCCTGGGCGAACAAATGCGTCCTGGGGCAGAAGCCCTGATGACCAAGACTGGCCAGCCATATGTGCTCTTCGATCGCATTACCGGCATCGAAGCGACGGATCAGTTATTGGACTGCCTGAGTCAGTTGAGCGGACAGCCGGTACCTGGCAAATATCGTCGCCAACGCAGTCAATTGATCGACGCCATGCTCGACAGTCATTTTTTCTTCGGCGGCAAAAAAATCGCCATTGGCGCCGAACCTGACCTGCTCTGGAATATCGGGTCGTGGCTCAACGAAATGGGGGCGAACATCACTGCTGCAGTAACCACCACCCACTCGCCGCTACTCGAACAGATGCCTTGTGAAGAAGTGCTCATTGGTGATCTGGAGGACCTGGAGGCGCGGAGTGCTGGATGTGACTTACTCATCACCCACTCCCACGGACGACAAGCGGCAGCGCGGCTGGATATCGCTTTCCTGCGCATGGGACTGCCTATTTTTGACCAGCTCGGCGCCGCCCATCGCCTGTCTCTTGGCTATCGCGGTGCCCGCGATCTGACCTTCGAGATCGGCAACCTGTTAATGGCACAGGAAGAAGAAAATCGCCCGGATAGTTGGCCACTAGCCACGGAGGATCACGATGCACATGCGCCGTTTGCGTTTGGTTAAGGATGCGGAACGCAGTAGTCACTTTTTATCTGGTCAACGCCCAGGAGGCACCATGAAAGTCGCATTTTCAACCCAGGATATGCAGAGAGTCGATGCTCATTTTGGTTGGGCGAAAAATATCGCAATTTATGAGATCAGTGCAGAAGAATACCATTTTCTGGAGGCTGTGCAATTTGACGGAGAACTTGCCGAGGATGGCAATGAAGACAAGTTGGCTCCCAAGCTGGAAGCTATCAAGGATTGCGCCATTTTATATGTGGCAGCCATCGGCGGCTCCGGTGCAGCGCGGGTGGTGGCCATGAAAATTCATCCCATCAAGGTGAATGAACCGGAACCCATCCATGAAATACTCGACAAGCTGCAGGTCGTATTACAGGGAACTCCACCCCCCTGGCTCCGCAAGGTCATGAACAAGGGTGCAGAAAAAGCGTTTAATTTTGATGACGAAGAGGAATTAAGTCATGCCTGAGAATACTGCAATGGCGGCGCTTTTGCCGGAAGAGTCCCTGTTTTTTCGCGAACTGGTCAAGCAGTGGCGGGCACAGGATAGCTATGGTACCTGGGAAAAAAAGTCCGACATGGAGCTGCTGGCACCCTACGTGCTGGATAAGGAGCAGCGCCGGGCAATACCCATCATAGGTGACCCCGATCCCGAAATACTTTGGCGGGTGGAACTTTTTTATAACGCCGTGGGGCTGGCTACGGAGCGTGCTTCCGGAGTCATGGTGTCCCCCATGATGAAAATGAGTCATGAAGGCTTTGGCCGCATGGTGCTGATTGCCGGACGTTTGATCGTGGTCAACAAACAGTTGCGCGATGTGCATCGTTTTGGTTTCCCCAGCATGGAAAAACTGGCCGAAGAAGGTGACAAACTGGTGGCAGGTGCCCTGGAAATGATCGAGAAATTTCCGGAGGTGGCCCGCTTTTGACCCTTGAACCAGCGCAGCTCACGCTTATGGTTCATCAGCGCACAGGAGTATGACGCCATGTCTGTATTGATGGAGATGTTACCGATAGTAGAAGAACAGACCAATCACTGGGAGTTGATTGTGGACGAAAAAGACGCTTTGAAAACAGAAATCAAACGGCTCAATGCCCAGGCCACCCAGGCCAAAATGGATCTTCACGATCTGGCCGAAGATTTGCCCGTCGGCTGGGAGAATATTCTGGAACTGGCGAACCGTACCTACGCTGCCTATCGCGACCTGACGGTGGCCAGGGCGCGGCTCGCATCCTTCCCTGGGGGATGACCGTATGCACGACATAACCGGCATCACCAAGGGGGGACTCGGCTGGACCCCCCAGTTTGTCGAACATATCAACCAGGAAAAGTGCATCGGCTGCGGGCGTTGTTTCCGCGCCTGCGGTCGGGATGTGCTGAACCTTGTTGGTATCACTGAAGAAGGGGAACTGGTGGCGGCAGACGATGACGAAGCAGAGCGCAAATTCATGACGATTGCGCATCCCGAAAAATGTATCGGCTGCGAGGCATGCTCCCGGGTTTGCCCCAAAAACTGCTATACCCACGCGTCCATGTCCCTGGCGGTCAGCGTCTCGGCATAGCGCTTCAGAGGGAGTGCATCCATGAAGACTGCCATATATGACATTCTGATGTCCGGTCGCAACCCGGATGAGGCATTCTCTGACGCGCGTTTTTTTGCGCTGTGTATCAGCCATCGCGCCATGGAACGCAAGGGCAACATCAGCATGGCGCTTGGCCTGGAGACCAGGCAACTGAGACATCTGTTTTCTCGTTATTTCCCGCAGATAGAGGAATCGCGTTCGACCGCGCAATGCACGAAAGTATATCTCCATAGTGCTGCAGGCGGGACCTTTTTGTGCCAGTGCCAGGGGAAAGAAAACAAAGCGCCCGCGCGCGATGAGGAAACCGGTGATCTGGTCAAACTCTTACTGGATCACCGTGCCGGCGTTCATCAGGCCACGGAGTGGGTAGCAGCCATTCTCGCCGCGGGCTGCCTGGGCAATGATCACTTGTGGCAGGACCTGGGCCTGACGAATCGGGAGGACCTCAGTGACATTATTAAGCATCATTTTCCGGGACTGTATTTAAAAAATACCGGCAACATGAAATGGAAGAAGTTCTTTTATAAGCAGTTGTGTGATCAGGCCGAAGTCCGGCTCTGCCAGGCACCCAGTTGCGCTGTTTGTCATGATTATGCCCAGTGCTTTGGCCCGGAAGATGCCAATGGCTGGAACCTGCTGGCTGCCCAGGGCTAAAAACCCGTCAGCATCCGCAACCCGGTCCGGATGCAATATTTTACCCCTACCCATATGGAGTCATTTATGTCCATCAGCATCGAACAAAGCGCGTTTGCAGGGCTCGACACTCAGAAAAGACTGCTGAACCAGGTATTCAAGGGCGAACTGAGTGCGCAGGGACGCTTCGGTTTTCGCGGCGAGCTGGCTATCAAATTTGCTACCGCCGTGGCCGATGAAGCACGTCCACCGGAACTCCTCGCACAACAAGTCATCAGTTCGGCAGAGCCGGGCGCTAAAAAGATTTCTTTTTTTTCCTGCTATCTTCTGTCTTTTGGGTATCTGGACCCGCTGGTAACGGCGTTGTCCGAGTATCTGGAACCCTCTGGTAAATATTTTATTTACTGCAACAATATCGACTTCAGCAAGCGTTACCATCTGGAATATAAGGGTATCCCATTTTATATTTTGCCGCTGGATGAAGCGACGGTCTACAATGAACTGCTGGACTTGTTCGGACTGGAACGCAACGACCTCAAAAAACTCGACACGGCAGGCAAGATCAACCGCATCGCCGAGAGCGCCTTGCAATATAGTGCCGTATTCCCCGAGATCAGCTACGCAGACTGCCTGGCGAGCATGGGTCCGGTACGTGATCCCGGCGAAAACCGGCCCGTATAAGCGCTTTTGCCATTGTTTTAGTGAAAACCCGGATACCCAGCGGTCTCCGGGTTTTTGACATTCCAGCCCCGCCCTGATGTTCGTTTTCTTGCAAAACCATCCTGGGAGATGTAGAGAAACCAACAAAACTCCCTAA
>DAIAVG010000136.1 GCA_027445725.1 Acidithiobacillus sp. | reverse complement strand
ATAAGCAGCCCTGCCAGATCCTCTGCCGACCTTTGCCCAAGCGGGTAGAGCACCGTCAAAATGATCGTCAACAGGGAAAAGACCTGTAATGCAATGATTCCTAAAGCCAAGGTTCCAGCCGTCTGACGAAAGAGGCTCGCACGCTGCATGGCCATCCTCTCCTATACCCACATCCAGAAGAGCTTCCAGAGAATCATCGGTAAAGCGATGGCGCCAACGAAATGTCCCACGATTTGCCCTTTTTCGTTGATCAGCAAGCTGGTGGGCGTAAGCAGTATCCCACCCACGGCCTGACTTGCCCCCTGCCCAGCCGCCAGATAGACGGGATAGTCAATCCCCAGCTCCTGCATCCGGGCATGCACTGCCTTTGCCGTGCTGCCATCCACAGCGATGCCAACGATGCCAAAATCCTTACCCCCAAACCAGTGTTCCAATTGCACGAGTAGAGGCGTTTCCGCCAGGCAGGGCGGACAGTCGGGTGCCCAGAAATTGACGAGCAGGATCTTACGCGGTACCGCCGGCAACTCCAGGCGATGTCCAGCAAGGGTTTGAACCATCAGGGGCGGCATTTTCCGGGGCACCGCAGTGCCGGCACCACGCCACTGGGTAAAGGCATAGACGGCACCGAGCAATAGTACCCAGACCACCAGCTCCAGCCAAAACCGTCTTTTTCCCAGAAATATCGACACCGATCCACCTCGCTGAACTGCCGAGAAAATGGCATGAGAGACGTTCCCACGCAAGCACAAAATACGCCCCCCACAGCAGAAAATTGTCTACAACTATATATTTTTATCAATAAACTCAGATTGTTGATATGCACCGTCGCATTGGTGGATATGCCCCAGTCGTAAAGCTATCGAAGTCGGGTATCAACAAGTTAGCCATGCTTTTCTGGTGGTACAGCACTTGCTTATATAACAAAGTACATTGTTGTGGACTGTACACATAGACCAAAACTGATAAGGAGTGAGTCATGGTTATAGAGAATACCTTACCTGTGCTCCTTAGCCGTATGGACTTCGCTTGGATTACTTCCATGCACATCCTTTGGACCCCGTTGACCATTGGCATGTCCTGGTTGCTGTTTATCCTTGAGGTTGTCTGGCTGCGCACAGGCAATGAACGCTGGTACAAGCT
The DNA here is from genome assembly GCA_027445725.1 of Acidithiobacillus sp. The sequence continues at coordinate 3,468 of DAIAVG010000136.1, read as the reverse complement.
CAACCGCTTTTTCGAGAAAATCCTCATCATCAACTTTGGCGCCGGCGTGGCTACCGGCGTGACCATGGAGATGGCCTTCGGCATTCTTTACGGGCCCTTCTCCCAGGCCGTCGGCCCCTTCTTCGGCAACATCCTGGGCTTTGAGACCATCACCGCCTTTATGTATGAGGCTGGGTTCATTGGTCTCATGGTCTTTGGTTGGGGCAAGATCAGCAAGGGGATGCATGTTTTTGCCACCTTTAATGTTGGTCTCTCTTCCTCGCTTTCGGCCATGTGGATCTTGGTTGCGAACTCCTGGATGCAGACCCCAGACGGGGTGGTGCTGAAGAATGGTCTCTTTCAGGTAACCAATTGGTGGAATGCCATTCTGAACGACAATTTTATCTGGGGCTTTCCGCACATGTGGGTAGCCTGTGTTGAACTTGCCCTATTCGTCTTCGCCAGCGTGAGTGCTTGGTTCATCCTCAAGAATCGGAATGCCGATCTCTTCACCAAGCTGTTGAAGCCGTCCTTGTTGGCGCTGCTGATTGTCGCGCCCGCTCAAATCTTCATTGGGGACAGCGTGGGGCGCGATGTGGCAATGACCCAGCCGACCTCTCTGGCGGCCATGGAAGGGCATTACCACACCTACCTATCTGACGGTAAGGTGAATACGGGCTGGCATCTCATCGCCTTCCCCAACGCCAAGAATGACGGCAACTCATTTGCCATCACGATCCCACACGTCCTGAGTTTGCTGGAAACCCACACTCTGAACGGTAAGGTCACAGGGTTGGACAGTTTCCCTGCTAAAGATCGCCCTGATGTTTGGGTGCCCTTCTATAGTTTCCGAGTCATGGTAGCGATCGGTTTCTTCTTGTTCTTCGTGGCACTCTGGGGCAACTGGCTGCGTCTGCGTGGCAAGCTCAATGCGGAATCCTTGCGCAAACATCCGTGGTTCCTGCGTGCCGTAGTCTTTTCCGGCTTTCTGCCCTACCTCGCTATCTGGTGCGGTTGGTGGACGCGCGAGATTGGCCGCCAGCCCTGGGTGGTCTTCAACCTGATGCGCACCTATCAAGGTGTGAGTCATATGTCCATTGGCATGGAGATCTTCTGGTTCGTCGGCTACATCCTCTTCGAACTGATCGTATGGTCAGGCGCGTGGTACTTCTTCAGCCGTGTGATTGCTAAGGGCGTGGATTCCATTCCGCCGTCCGATACGCTCTTCGCGCATCACGAAGAGGAAGTTCATGAAGAAGAACATGCTGGTGGAGGCTTTGCCAAGCCAACGTTTGCCAGTAAGCCGATGCTCGATAAGACGCGGTAAATTCATGAGCCGGGGGTGAACCCCCGGCCAGCCAAGGAGATTTCTCAGATCGTGCACACCCGGACGAGGTCATGGACCAAGTCCTCATTCTCGATCGAGAATTACGCAACTATCGACGCTTCTTTCACATTCTCAAGGCCCCTTTCGTCGAGCCCGGCGCAAAGGAGTGGGCGAACTAGCATAGCGCGGTAGTCGGCAATGATTTAGACGTTTCCTGCATCAGTCCCACGCTCTGCCTTAGACATCGGCATTGCGTTGATCGGTTCCTGGTCCGGAGTGAAGCTCGTTAGCCCGCTGAAATACCTGGGCCGGTGCCGACTCCAGTTCCAGGAGCTGGGTATCCAGGTCCGCGAGCAACTCTTCTGCACCGCTCTCATCCAGTAGGCCTTCCTGGCGGGCATCCAGAATCCTCTGCTTGCGCTGCACAAGCAAGCGCCGAACTAGGCGCAGATAATCACTCTGGCGTATCCAGTCCTGATCGAGATTCCCCGCCGCCAGGTGTTCCTGTGCTCGATCGCGCTCTTCCGTGATCTGCTTCTGCAAAAGCTGCAGCACCTGAGGATCGCGCAGACCTCTGCTCTCGAGAGACTGTAACTCCCTGAGATCATGCTCAGCCAGGGCAAGACGGAGACGATTCCTCTCGAAATTTCCGTCATCATTCTTCCCTGCCAAGACACCAAAAAGACGACCAAGAGGGGCAATACTCAGACCTTGCACCAGAATGGTCAGCAGCACCACGCCAAAGACCAGATTGATGAGCAAATCTCGGGCTGGGAAATCCATCGGTAGACTGAGCGCCAAAACCATCGACAGCGCGCCGCGTATACCACCCCACAACAGGATGAAATTCCAATTCAGAGGAATGCGCGCGCGGGTCGTGCGCAGGAGCAGACCCATTCCGTAGACGACCACGGCGCGGGCAACGGTCACCGCCAAATAGGCCGCGAGAATCAGGACCCAGATGCGGATCAGATCCTGCAGGTGAATGGTCAAGCCCACCAAAAGGAAAATCAGCGAGTTCAGGACAAAGCCGAGATATTCCCAAAAGGTATTCACGGCCATTCGCACGGAGGCACTCATTCCTCGTCGAGCGGCATAGTTGCCGCAGAGCAGGCCAGCGACAACAGTGGCGATCACCCCAGAAAAGTTCAGCTGTGTCGCCAGCAAAAAGCTGCTGTAGGCGGCCAATATGGTGATGGTAATTTCCACCATCCCATCATTGACGCGCTTGATCACCTCCGAACTGAGCCAGCCAATGATCAGCCCAAGCAGGGCCCCGCCCCCCACCATGCTGACAAACTCCAGTCCGAGGGCTGGAAGCGAAATCGCCTTCCCCATTGCGATGCCCAGAAAAAGGGTAAAGAACACAATCGCCGTTCCATCATTGAGCAGGCTTTCGCTCTCAATTAGAAAGGTCAGGCGGGATGGCGCACCCAACTGGCGAAAGATGGACACCACCGATATCGGGTCCGTCGCCGCCACCGTCGCGCCGAAGACCAGCGCTACCCCTAGGGTCAGGGTAATACCGGCCAAATGCGGCAGATAGGGGTAAAGCGCCAAGAAGACGTAGGCGGTAACGATCATGGAGAGAAAAACGCCGGGCACCGCCAGCCCGAAAATCGCTATCCGGTCGCGCCACAGGGTACTTGCGGAAAGGTGATAGGCCGATTCGAAGATCAGCCCGGGGAGGAATATGTTGAAGACCAGATTGTGGGTGAGGACCGGGGTCTGGAAGAGGTGTAGGCTACCGAGCAGCAGCCCGCCCAGAACCAGCGCAACGGTATAGGGGAGCCGCAAGCGATTGGCGATGACCGCCAGCAGGGACGCTGCCACAAAGAGAAGCAGCAGCGCAGTCTCCGGTATCATGCTCAGCTCTCCAGTGCAGAAAAATCGGTAGCTAGACGCTCCCCTCTAAGGCTTTGCGCAGATAGGGATCCATATCGGTAAGATTGTTCAGCGCCCAGCGCCGATAATCGTCCGGCAGGTCACAGATTTTTACCCCTTTGTGCTTACCGAAAGGCATCGTCTCGGGAATTCGTGCACGCTCGCTGAACTCCCATAGAGCCTCCCAACTGGCCGGCCGCAGGGCCAGCACGACGCGATTCAGAATCACCCGACAAAATTTGACGTCTGCCAGCGCGGAGTGGGCGTTTTTGAGGAGA
>DAIAVG010000135.1 GCA_027445725.1 Acidithiobacillus sp. | reverse complement strand
CTACAGAGAACATATAGCCAGTAAGCTATAGCCTATAGAGATAGCCAAAAACCTATAGATTGTCAACAGGTAACTAAGACCCTATATTCAAGACAGGAGGTGCAACCATGAACGCACAAGATCTACTTGAAGCAGCAAAAACACACACGGGACTCAGTCAAAACGGACTGGCAGAAGCAATAGGAATAAGGCAACCAACCCTAAGCCAATGGAACGCAGGAAAGACAGAGCTATCCGACGAAACCTATATCAAGCTGGCGAAGCTGGCCGGAGTGGACCCAGCAGAAGTGCTGATCGAGAAGCACGAGAGGAAGGCAGGCCCGGAAGCGCGGGCAGTGTGGGCACGGATAAACGCCGCAGTATCCAAAGGCGCGGTTCTGGGATTAAGCGTGGTCTTACTGCTGCCAGCCCTGCAATCACACGCGGATACGTCCAAATTTCAGGTTCCCCACAATAAGTATTATGCGTACCACGGTATTCAGCACCCTTGCCGCCATTGCTGCGCGCAGAAATCGCATCCTTAGGGCGAAACGCCGCACCGGTGCGTCCATCCGTCCTCGGATTTGGTCGTCGGACCTTGTGAAATGATCGACTAGAATCGCGAAATCCGTAGCGCTGAGACGATCTTTACGGGACAATCCGCAGCCATCTACCAGTTGGGTCCGGCCGCCAAGCATACCGTGTATACCATTGCACCACACCATCATTGACGGACAGGGCTAATATTCGGGTGTGCTGGTGAGACTCCGGCCCCAGTTCATGCAGGATGATATACACGGTAGTCAACAGCTTTACCGTGGATGTCGGCAGTTGTGCATGGTCTGCCTGCACACTCAACGCCGGCCTACCCGCTTGCGGATACCGAAAAAAGACAGCCATACCCAGTCTGCCCCCTCCTCCCTCGTTTGAGACATTATTTCGCGCTCCCTTCTTTGTTTACATGGATTCTTGGTGATCATTAAACAGGACTGCGGGCAGCCGCAGGGCCAGCCATAAGCTCGGTATCGCTGCAGCAAAGGCGAGTAGAAAGAATTCCACAAACCCCACCCGCGCCGCAAGAAAGCCACTAAACCCGCCGACGATGGTGGCTGCCACAGACATCAGGGCGGAGCCAATAGCGAAGTGCGTCGCCTGATAGCTACCCTGGCAGCGCTGCATGAGAAAGACCATCAAAACGGCGGTGCCGAGACCAGCCGCCGCCTGCTCAAAGGCCACAGTGATGCCGACCCACCAGACAGAAGGCATCGCCCAGGCTAGCCACGCATAGGCGGGTATCGCCAGAGACTGGATAAAAGTCAATGGAAATAGGGCGCGACGCAACCCCCATCGGGATATGACGATACCCCCCAGCAAGGCACCTCCAATACCCGTCACTGTGCCTACGGTGCCGGTGAGAATGCCGCGCGCCACCAGGTCGTAGCCCAGATGGTTGAGGAATGGTGTCACCATCGCAAACATCATGGCGTCACCAGCACGAAAAAGCAGGATAAAGGCTAGGGCCCAAACGATTCCTGGTTGCTGCATATAGGTCGAAAAGGCGTCGCGCACTGCGCGCCAGCGTTGTCCCTGATGGCTCGTAGCCACTGGTGGTGGAAGTACGCGCTGATGAAAAGCCGCCAATCCCCATGTCATCGCTGCTGCGGTTAAAAAACAAACGGTCCAGGACGCCCATCCGGCGAGGATAACGAGTGCACCATTCCCCACTAGCATGGCCACTCGATAGGCGGCGACCCGTAGTCCGGAAAAGGCTGCCTGATCGGATGGATTGAGCGTTTGGATGTAATAACCGTCTACGGACATGTCATGGGTGGCCGACATGAAGGCCATCAACACAAAAATTTTGGCGGCCAGATCTAGATTCAGGTGTTGTGCTGGCCAGATCAGTAAGGCCGCCACGCCACCCAGAACGACTTCCATCACCACCAGCCAACGCTTTTTGTTCGCGAAAAGGTCGATCAACGGGCTCCAGAACAGTTTTAAATTCCAGGGCAGACCTAAAAAAGAGAGCAATCCGATGATCTGCAAACCAGCCCCGGCATAGGTAAAAAACTGTACGGATACCTGCTGTACCAGCGAATAAGGCAGGCCTTCCGCGTAATAGGTACTGGCAATCCATCTGAAAGTTTTAAACTTTTTTTGCAAGGCTCATCCGAATATAAAAAACCCCCGCATTGCGGGGGTTAGACGGCTAAATAAGCCCGTTAAGCAGATTTCGGGGGTGCAACGGGCTTTTGCGCCAGCACCCACGAGGCCAGCTCCTTGGCTTCCGCCGGGGTGACACGTTGCGGCGGCATGGGCATAGAGCCCCATACGCCAGCCACGCAGTGTTCAATAGCGTGGCTCAACGTTGCCACCGCCTTGGGATCACCTTTGAATTTATAGGCAACCCAAGCAAAAGCAGGACCGACCACTTTGGCAGCGACTTGATGGCAGGTAAAACAGCCCATGGCTTCTGCCAGAGACTTCGCTTTGGCCATCTGATCGGCGTAATGGTCGCCGCTACTTCAACACGAAACTCGACGGCGAGACGGTGGCCCCCCGTACTGTCATCACTCTGGGTAGATCCAGAACCCTGGTCACTGCTCGTAGCCGAGCTATCACTCGGCACGGTAGTGGACTCTTCCTTCCTGGCGCAGGCTGCGGCGAGGCAACCACACCGCCGAGTAGTAGAAGACGTATGACGGGACTGAAGTTTCTGACATTAATCACGATACGCCTCCTATCTAGTTTTGAACTACCCAGGTAGCCAATTAGTTCGTGGAAGAACCGGAGCTGTTGCCGGAAGAATCGCTGCTGGTGGTGGCACTGGTGTCAGGCGCAGCGGATTCCATCGGAGCAGTAGCACTGCTTTCCGTGGTGGTGGTCGCCGGGGTAGCAGATTCGGTGGTGGTGGTAGTTGCACTGCTTTCAGCAGGAGCGGTGGTTTCTTCCTTCTTGGCGCAGGCCGAGGCAAGAGCGATGGCTCCGGCAACAAGGATGATACGGGCAACAGGCTTAATCTTGGCAATATCTAACATGTTTTCAATTCTCCTTACGTAGATTCCACGGGATGACAGCGTCAGCAGCTAAATATATAGCGCAAATGACTCTAACATGGTAGCACTAATTTCTGCTGCGCCAAATATCGCCAGTCGCAGCAGAAGCAAGCGCACACATGCTAAGCATAGCACAGCGCGGCGACGAGGTCAGGACTGCGAACCCAATCGTTAGTGAGTCCAGGGGTGCCGGCCCCACGTTTGCCCCGCGCTGCATTATATAATAGTATATGTGGTTGTGCTGTAATAAAGAAATGGATTTGCCAGGGAGCACATTGCCATGCCACTTACCTCTTCTGATGCTGACTACGAGGCATTGCGCCCCGTCAAGCTTCAAACCATTCGTGAGGCAATCCGGCCTGAGCGCTACCAGCGCTCAGTCAATATTGCCATTGCGTGGTATGCATTCGACGCACTCCTCTACCTGTCTGCTATCGCTGGTACGCTGCTCGTCGAAGCCTGGTGGCTCAAGCTCTTGTTCGGGTTCCTCGCGGGGTCGGCGGTCGCTTTTATGTTCGTTTGGGCGCATGACGCGGCGCACGGGGCCCTTTTCCAGAACAAGCGCACTGCCGAAATCATGGGCACAATCTTCATGCTGCCCTCGCTGAACATGTATCGCCTCTGGGCCTTCGGGCACAACCGCGTCCATCATGGCTTTACCAGCCTGACTGCCATCGACTGGATATGGCGTCCCTGGACACCCCAAGAGTATCGAAGCAAGACGGTTTGGCAGAAACTGATCTACCGCCTGGAACGTAGCCCTTACACTTGTGCCTTGCACTATCTGTTGCGGATATGGTGGCCAGGCATGGTGCGTTTCAAGGCGGACGCCAATAGCAAGGATCGGCGGGCATTTTTCTATAGCAAAATGGTAACATTGGTGTTTTTCCTCAGCTTTTCCGCGCTGGTGTACTGGATTGCAGGCCTGATGGGCGTCATTGCGGCGGTGATTCTGCCTTTCCTGGTGTTCAATTATTACATCGCTTTGTTTGTTTTTCTCCATCACACGCATCCCAAAGTGCCCTTCTTCTCAGAGAAAGAGGAGTGGAGCCAGAGTGTTGGCCAGCTTTATTGCAGCACTATTGTGCGTTGCTCCAAAATCAGCGAGTACCTGATCCACAATATCTTGATCCACACACCGCACCACGTAGACCCGCGGATTCCCTTCTACCGTCTGAAGGGGGCCTACGAAGATTTACGCGCGGAATACGGCCAGTACATTCATGAAACCCGCTTCGGTTTTTTTGAGGTTCGACGTATCTTCAAGGAATGCAAGCTATATGATTACGAGGGGAAGTGCTGGATGAGCTTCCGTTCCGGCCGTAGCTGGATTGAGGAAAAGGCCGCTGACATCGCCGCCTCTTCTGTGTACCCAGGCAAAACGGCGCACTGAGTAAGGTAGTATTGAAAAACGTTCTATACCACCACCCGGCGGTGTGACTCAGTCTTCTGAGAGGTCCGGGTGCTGGTTTCCCTGTGCGGGAGAGGGCGTATTGAGTGCCTGAAGGTGCAAAATCTTCAGAAGTCGTTCAACCAGCGGGTACAAAAGTACTGCGGATACTGCTAGGTAGACCACTCCAGAGT
>DAIAVG010000134.1 GCA_027445725.1 Acidithiobacillus sp. | reverse complement strand
TGTCTAGAGGGGTTCACCCGGCGGCTACGCTCGCTGCCCAAGACGTTTCGATAGACCCTTACCTACGACCAATGCAGAACGCCTGCTTGCTCGGCAAAAACCGCATCAGCCAGCATGAATCCAGCACTTCTGAAAGACGAAAAACCGAAGGAACCTTACACCAGTCAGAAGCACAACCGATGCCATATAACCCATTAGCGCCGTTGCGATTCATCGTCCTTGCGGCACTGCTTTCGATCGCGCTGACTAATGACACGGATGCACAGACAACACCAGCGCGACATGCACCGGAACATTTCGGTAACCTCAGCGTAGCGCGCATGGCAGCGCTGGCCAATTACGACTATGTTGATCGCCTCAAAGCCGGCATGTCCGGCTATCAGATGATAACCGTCACGCACGGATGGGTGCATGAGGCGGCGTTTACCGCCAACGGCAGCCCGTCCGGCATTCAGGCTAGCGACAACTGGCGCATGCAGTCCAGCAACACTCCCGGTATCGCCTTCGTGCTGTATCATGACAGGGAATGGATCGTCAGCGCCAAGGGCGCACTGGCACCCAAAGGCTCTGCCGTAGGTGCCGAGCGCCACATCACAACACCGCGCAGTGCCGCACAAGATTTCATCGATGATTTGTACAACGGCGCCGTGCCGCGCCAGTTGCGCACGTTGGGGCCTTGCACTGTGGCCGGAACGAGTGGCGTACTTTATGGTGTATGGCGACCAACAGCGCACACAATGGCCGCCAAAGCTTGCATCGGCAACGGCGGCGGACCCATTCTCAGTTATCACTGGAACGGTGGCCTTTACAATGGAAATGACTGGCAACTCACCCAGGTCGGCAGAGTGCCGCAGCAATTACCGCACGAATAGGCATCATTCACTGCGGCAAAAGGAAATGGCTCGTTAAGGCGCCTATGCCTTACCTATTGATTGGCGATCAGTGATTTCAGGCTGCGTATCTGCTCATCGGTAAGAGATTTTAGGTGCGAGGCCTCAACCATTGGCTGCTCTATTCCAACCAAATGTTATTTGCACATAGCACAAATAACAACACCATACCATCTGCTGGGCACCCAGATAGGGGCTACCCGTCACCACACATCGCACCGCGCGTATTCAGCGTTACCTGGACGAAATCATTGCGGGACACGAAGCCGTCTTTGCGCAACAGGGCGGCAATCTTGTCGCGGAGCCCCTTATTGCGACCGTGATAATCAAAGTTCATGCCCACCACCACTACGGCGGGGACTCCCTTGCAGGTGTCGCGGGCATCCTGCGCCGCGTCTCCGGATAAGGTGTTCGTCGGCCAACGCAGGGGCTCTCCCACATTGAATAAGTCGTCATACAGGAAAGCCAGGCTGGAATCCTGGTGAAAGTAGTGGGCCGAGAACCGGACATCCGGGGATATGACATAGGCGGCGCGGCTGAAATAGATGATCCCGGTTTTTGTGTAACGGTGCCCCACGGCGTAACGCGCCGCCTGACGTACCGGGTTTTCTGAATTGCTGAACAGTCCCGGATGCCGAGTGGTCCGGATGAAATACACGAGACTCCCGGCGGCCGCATTCCGGATACTGTTTTGTATGACGTGCAGGGCTCCCGTATATCGCGCCACTACGGTTTCCGCCTTCAGGCGGTACAGGTAAGCATGTATGCGGGGAACCAGGATGAATCCCAGAATGACCGCGATGGCCAGCAACAATACCATTTCCGTCGGGCCGTAGGGTCTGAAATCTGGGCGTCTCGACACAGAATCCTCCTTTTGGTGTGTGGTTGACGCGGTGGGCGTCACTATAACCCAAAAGCCCCACTAGGCGCATGCCGGCCAATCCGGGATTTGTGGCCGTCTCGACACCGCAACCAAGGATTCCAGGGTGGATTCTTCCGCCCGTTCCCCACCCAGCCTTGATGGCGATCGCTGGCCGAACGCGACGTATCTCTTCCTGCGCCAGGCGATTTGCAGCAGGCCGCTCGCTCGACCGAAGAGGCCAAGTGGCTTTAGGGTATCCGTTCGTGCCGATCCGTTTGCACGTCCACGGCGATAATTGGACCTGGCGATATGGACGGGTGGCGTCCAGGGGGTAGGGGAGAGGCTATCGCCATCCCCGGTCGGTCAGCAGTCGATATCCACTAAACGTACCGGCGTCAGCAGGCCCGGAATGGCGTTGCTGACGCGGTCGGCAGATGGCCATCCCCGTGCCTCATATCCACCCGCTCTGGATGGTCGTAAGAATTTGGCATGCAGTCTACGGACCCTTTGTGCTGTGAAGGGGGAAAGTCATCAAATGCCCGAGAAATCATAGCAGACATGCTTTTCTTGGCGAATCAGCGTCACCGGGCGCAGACGTCACAACCGATCAAACCTGAAACGCCATGCGTTACAATACCCTCAAGAACCAACAGAGGAATCTCATCATGAACACCATCGACACCGAAAACACTACACAGGCCGCCACAAGCCCCTCTCACAACCCTACCAGAACCCGTATCGGCTCCTTCCTGAGCATCGTCGCCATCCTCTTCTATGCCCTCGACCAGCAAACGAAACCTCAAAACCCTGTAGTGCTCAATATTCTGCATGCGTTGCTGCACGTCGGTATCATAGCCATATCCTTCTTCATGGTGGTTACCATCGCCTTCATCGTGCTGAACGTCTGGCTCCACGACGACGCTATTTTTCATATTCTCCATTTCATCCAGAAAATCACTGTCCGCATGTTCATCCTCACCGGATTCTACGCCGCCGCCCTCTGGATAATAGCCGCCTTCGGCGATTCCATCGCCCAATACACCAGCACCCATCCCGCACTCCTCCCGTTCGCCCTTTCCGCCTTCATCCTCATACTTATCGCCCGTAGCAGCCAATACTTCTACCGCGAAAACATCGTCTCCGCCCGCTCTATGGCAGGGGAGGCCGTGGATATCATCAAGACGGAAAACAAACTGCACACCGCGACCATCAACAGTACCGCCGCTCACGAAGCCGGACATGTCCTGCTCTATGCCGCTCTGGATACCCTCCCCGAAAACCTCTTCGCGCAGGTCCGCAAACGCTCACCAAAAGACGGATTGCTCGGTCTGGTGATCAGCCCTATTCAATCCTGGACCGATTACAGCAATGAACTCAATTACTGGCTCATGCTGATGTACCTCGCCGGCCCCTTCGCCGAAGAACGCTTCACCGGCAAATCGACTACCGGAGGCACCAACGATTTCGAAAAGTGGGAAGAACTCGCCTTTGCCTACCTCAGCAATCAAATACGTGGACGATTCTTCCTCAGTACCCATACCGAACTGGAAATGGAGCACAACATTACCCAGATGGACCGCCTGCGCGACGAACAACATCAATGGCTCAACGCCTTCTTCACCCTCAACGCCGAACTCCACCGGGAACTCACCGATACCCTCATCCGCAAAAACCGCCTGCGCTACAAAGACCTCGCCACACTCCTGCTACGCGCCCGATTCCCGGACGGCTTTGAACCCTTTGAAACTCCGGCGGCAGAGGGGTAGGCAGCACCGGCGTTCTGGTTCACCTGATGGCCTGCGCCTGCTTTCGCAGAGAATGGCCTCAGAGCGCGGTTTTAAGACCTTGGTGCTACTCTTCATGACTTCGCACTCTTGCGTCGATTCTGTGGCTTCCTAGGCCGGTTAACGGGGCGTTCACAGTCGGCACCCTCCGGTTGTTTCTCCACTGCCCCATCTTCATTCCCATCCGGCGTCCCAGGTTGGTCTTGTTCCGGATTTTGATTCCTTGGTCCTTTGACCTTTGGATTGTCCGTAACACGGTTCCCCTGATGGCCTTTGGTGTGTGGTGTCTCTTCGTTTCCGGCGACTTCATGGATACCCAAACCTCGCCCAGAGGGTGTATTGGCGCTTTGGACAGAAAACCCGGTTTTGTTCTCTATATATAGTATATAGTGAACAAAACGGTATTCGATCTATACTAGATCGAAACGCCGTTTTTTCTCGCTGATCTGTTTTTTATTTCACTGTTGAATCATGTTGTTGAGTGGCTTTTTTACGTAGAACAAAATCGCTTTGACAAAACCGATCAAAAAATGGCATTTTTTCCTGTAACCGCATGAAAAACTTGTTGTCTGTATCCGATTTTTTTCGTAGAACAACGTTTGCCGGATTCAATAGTCATATCAGGGCCTCTCCGTCAGTGCCAGTCAAAGCCACCTGAGCAAAGGTTTGAGCCCGTGGTGGCTACTCGGTAGCCGAACTAGCGGAATGCTTCGCGAGCGTTGGCGGCGGAGTCACGGCACGCTTTAACGATGTGTTTCGGGCCGATGAACCGCATGATGTGCATGGTGAAGCCACGCCGAGCACGTTTTTGTCACTACCAAGTCTTAGGGATGGAGAGTTTTATGCTCCTAGCCTGTTGAATCATCCGAAAAAGCGGGTGCAGAATGGCAAACTTGAACCGCTGTTGTGTTCTAGTCGTTCTGTAGAAGTGCAGTTGAAGCTATTAGCGCATTTGATTTGATTATCAAAAAAATTAGTTGTGTTCTAGTCGTTCTGCAGAAGTGCAGTTGAAGCTATTTGTACTTTTGATGTGCCCATCAATCAGGTTAGTTGTGCTCTAGTCGTGCAGTTGAAGTGGTTGGTTCGATCCAGCCCATGCACTGTGCCATGGCTG
>DAIAVG010000133.1 GCA_027445725.1 Acidithiobacillus sp. | reverse complement strand
TGAAATCCAGTTGAACTATATCCTGGCGACCCGTGGTGGCTCCATCAATCAGACTTACGCCAACTCCACCAACGGTGGGGCCCCCATCAACGGTGTCGCTTATAACACCATGATGGTGCAGTTCCAGGCTGGCTTCTAAGTTCGCTTATTGTGCCGCGGGGCGCTTGCCCCGCTTTTCGCCCCGTCACGGGTTCTTTGTGGCGGGGCGGTTTGCTTTTTGGGAGTCTTGTCGCTATAAGAGAGCCCGCTGCCTCGGTAGTCGGCTCTCTTCTGGTTTTTTTGGGGAATTTTGTGTCACGTCAACTTCGTAACATCGCCATCATCGCCCACGTCGATCACGGTAAGACCACCCTGGTGGATCAATTGCTCAAGCAGTCCGGCGCCTTTGCGGCCCACCAGCAGGTGGAGGAGCGGGTGATGGACAGCAACGCCCTGGAAAAAGAGCGTGGCATCACTATCATGGCCAAGAATACAGCGGTGCAGTGGGGCGAGACCCACATCAACATTGTCGATACCCCTGGCCACGCCGACTTTGGAGCCGAGGTGGAGCGGGTGTTGGGCATGGTGGATGGCGTGCTGCTCTTGGTCGATGCGGTGGAAGGGCCCATGCCCCAGACCCGTTTCGTCACCCGCAAGGCCCTGGAGCTGGGTTTGCACCCCATTGTGGTGATCAACAAGATCGACCGTCCTGGAGCGCGGCCCGACTATGTGATCAGCGCCACCCTGGATCTTTTTGACAAGTTGGGCGCTACGGAAGAGCAGCTGGACTTTCCGGTGATCTATGCCTCGGGCCTGCAAGGCTACGCAGGCGAAGATCCCAGTGTGCGCGAAGGGGACATGCGTCCCCTCTTTGAGTTGATTCTGGACAAGGTGGCAGCCCCTGAGGGCGACCCCGAGGCGCCGCTGCAGATGCAGATTGCCGACCTGGATTACTCCAGCTATGTGGGGCGGATTGCCATCGGTCGGGTGCGGCGGGGCCGGATTCGCCCGGGCCAGGACGTGGTCATGCTGCAGGGGCAGGAAGCCAAGCCGGTCAAGGCGCGCATCCTGCAGGTGTTGGGCTTTGACGGCCTCAAGCGGGTGCCCTGGGAAGAGGCCAGCGTCGGCGACATCATTGCCGTGACCGGCATGGAGGAACCCTCCATCGGCGCCACCATTGCCGCCCCCGAGGCCCCCGAGGCCCTGCCCTGGAAGCCCATCGATGAACCGACCCTGAACATGACCTTCCAGGTGAATACCAGCCCCTTTGCTGGGCGCGAGGGAAAGTTCGTGACCAGCCGCCAACTGCGCGATCGTCTCTATAAAGAATTGCTCACCAACGTGGCATTGCGCGTCGAAGATACGGACAACGCCGATGTCTTCATGGTATCGGGTCGCGGGGAATTGCATCTGACGGTACTCATCGAAAACATGCGCCGCGAAGGATATGAACTGGCAGTCTCCCGTCCACGCGTGATTCAGCGACAGGTGGATGGGGTGTGGGAAGAGCCCTATGAAGCCCTGACGGTGGATGTGGAAGAGACCCATCAGGGTACCATCATGGAACGGCTAGGTATCCGCCGTGGCGATTTGCAGGATATGCAGCCTGATGGGCGGGGCCGGGTGCGCCTGGAATATAAAATTCCTGCCCGTGGCCTGATTGGTTTTCATACGGAGTTTTTGACTGCGACCTCCGGCACCGGCGTCATCAGCCATATTTTTGATGGCTATGGACCCGTCAAGGGCGCCATCCCGGCGCGCAACAATGGGGTGTTGATCTCGGCGGAAGAGGGTGAGGCCGTGGGCTTCGCGCTCTTCAATCTGCAGGAGCGCGGGCGGCTGTTCGTCGCGCCCGGGGAAAAGCTGTACGCAGGGATGATCATCGGCATCCACAGCCGCGACAACGACCTGGTCGTCAACCCGGTCAAGACCAAGAAGCTTACGAACATCCGGGCGTCGGGGTCCGACGAAAACATCATGCTCACCCCGCCCATTAAAATGACGCTGGAGGCGGCGGTGGAGTTTATCGCCGATGACGAACTGGTGGAGGCGACACCCCAGTCGATCCGCATTCGCAAGCGCTTCCTCACGGAGAATGAGCGGAAGAAGGCGGCACGCAGCGGCGGCTGAGGCCACCCGCTTCAGCTCAGGCGCGTTTCTCCAGACGTAGCCGACGGAACCAGCCGCCCAGTGCGGCTGGTTGGTCTTCCACCAGGGTTAGTTCCGGGCGTTGGGTCAGCAAATCCTCAAAAACCACATCGGTGCGGGTCGCCAGGCTGGCGGAGAGGGGGGCGAGCAGGCGGCGCAGCGGGGCGCGCTGACCAGGCCGGAGAAATTTGTCAAAGATCAGCAGGGTACCGCCCGGGCGCAAGACCCGGCTCGCTTCGGCCAGGGCGTGGGACGGATGGGGAACCACCGCCAGAATCAAATGCATCAGAATAACGTCGAAGCCCCCATCCAGAAAGGGGAGGTGTTCGGCATCGGCTTGTACCAGTTGGACCTGTCCTGCCGCGCGGGGAACGGCGCGGGAGAGCATGGCGGCACTGAAGTCCAGGGCTACATTCATAGTGTCTGTAGGTAGATAGGGGAAATCCAGGCCGGTGCCGGCGCCAATGATCAAAATCTTCCGCGCTGCGGCAGGAATCTGGGCAATATTGGCGGCTCGTGGGGCTGCCGAGAAGCCGACAACGGCCCGATCATAGATCGGTGCCCAAATCTGGTAGGCGCGCTGCAGGCTGCGGTAGCTCAATGGAAAACAGTAGCCACGGCGAGACGGAAAGGCGGAATGGGGGTTTCGAAGTCTTCGCCGTTTTCGCTCACCCACTCATAGCTACCGTGCATACTGCCGACGGGCGTAGGAAGGACCGTGCCGCTGGTGTACTGAAAGCGCTCACCGGGCGCGAGAGTGGGTTGCTCACCGACGACCCCGGGGCCGCGTACCTCTTGAATCCGCCCTTCGGCATCGGTGATGATCCAATGGCGATTGCGGAGTTGCGCCCGCTGCGGGCCATGATTCTCGATGCGAATCTGGTAGGCAAAGACGTAGTGGTCCTGTTCCGGACTGGATTGTTCAGGAATGTAGCGGGTTTCGACCTGAATCTTGATCTCGGTCGGTACGCTCATACGGTTTGACTCCTTGCGTGATCAGATTTTCAGTCTATTCCCCTGCCTGAAGGCTGCCAAGTTTCCGCATGGCGGACGGGCGCGGTAGACTAGGCCCGAAATGATGAGAAGAGAGTAGAGAAAATGGCAGAATTGCCCGAAATTGAGCTGTTCAAACAGAAAATGCAGCGCAACGTGTTGCGCAAGAAATTGGGATCGCTACGCCTGCAGAATGCCAAGGGTGAGTTGCTCGCGGAAGCCGGCGGGCTTGCTGAAGATGCACTGCAGGGCAAGGAAATCTCTGAGATCCACCGCTATGGCACGCAGATCTTCTGTGAGTTGGATCGCCGGGAGATCCTCGCCTTACAACTGGGTGGCGAGCTGACGATGGAGTTGGAGCGCGGCACCCCCCCCGAGGCGGGTGGCGAGAATCGCGCTGGCTTGGAGCTTGCCATCAATGCGCAGCTGCGCCTGCGTCTCCAGGGAGCCCAACTCGGGAGTCGCCTGCGGCTTCTGGATGAAACCAGTGATGTGGATTTTCTGACCAAGTTGGGCCCTGATCCTCTGTTGGTCCCAGCCGAGGGGCTTGGTCACTTGCGGGAAGCCCTGAGTCGCCGCCGCAGCGCCCTACGAAATGTACTGCTGGATGACAGTTTCGTACCCGGTATCGGTCCCATCTGGGCCGATGAGATTCTGTTCCAGGCCCGTCTGCGTCCCGACCGTTTGGTGCCGAGTCTGAGCGATGAGGAGCGCGAACGGCTACTGGAACAGATCCCCATGGTTCTGCAGCGGGTGCTGCGTTCTCAGGCCAAGATCCCGTTGCTGCCCAAGGGTTTTCTCACCCGCCACCGCGAGGATGGTCACTGTCCTTCCTGCGGTGGCGCCCTGGAGCCGCTTTCGGTCGGCGGGAAATCAGCGCTGTTCTGTCCCGCCTGCCAGGTCTAGCCAGGGGTCAGGGATGGCGCCAGGGAAGGCCACTGGCCTTCCAGCCCTCCACGGTGCCGCGTTGTCCCTTCTCGTCGCCCTTGCCGTCGAAGCCGCCCAGGATGTTGTAGGCGTGCTGGTAGCCCAGCGCACGCAGATGCTCGGCGGCAGCCGTAGAGCGTCCGCCCGTGCGGCAGAGCAGTAGCAATAGATCGTCCGGTTGCGCTACGGCCTGAATCTGCGCGTCAAAATCCGGGTTGGGTACCATGCCTGGGTAGAGCTTCCAGGGCACATGGCAACAGCCCTCAATAAAGCCGGAAAATTCCAGCTCGGGATGGGAGCGCACATCCACCAGCTTGGCCTTGGGGTGCTCCCGCAACAACGCGTGTGCCTCTTCCGGGGTCAAATCCCCCGCGTGCTTTTTGCCGACCGCCCGAGCGGTGGCCCGGGCCAGAATTTCTTCCGTTGATGACATCGTAATTCCCTCCTTCTCCTGTGCTGAGCATAGCACTCCGCTGCAGGGAAAGAGCACCCTAGGCGTAACCAGGATTCCGCCGTACACTGAGAGAATGGAGCCCTGTTTTGGGGCATTGGGTTTTGGCAATGGCTGCATTGGAGGAGAGGCGCATGGGTTACAGCCCGCAAGACGTGTTGAAGTTGATTGAAGACAAAGACGTAAA
>DAIAVG010000132.1 GCA_027445725.1 Acidithiobacillus sp. | reverse complement strand
CAGACTAACGATCTATAGTCATGAGTGCAATGCTGTTTCCTGCTGCACCGATAGGTAAAGCAGGCGCGCTTTAATGTTTCTTTCGCTACGCTACAAGAAACGCGCGCCATTGCATGGAGCCGTGGCAGGAAGCCTGCCAAATAAAGATGGAAAGGACCACATGGCGGAATACCACCTACACGCAAAGACCCACAGTCGCGGCGCCGGAAAAGGCGCGGGCGGACATGCGCGGTACATACTGCGCCAAGGTCCGTACTCCAAGCGTACGGTCGAGGTGGTGGATGGCGCGACGGTGCAGCGTGTCGAGGAGAGTCGAGCCGATGAGGTGGTTTTCGAGAAATCGGCGCACCTGCCTGCCTGGGGAGAGGCTGAACCGGTGGCCTACTGGGATGCCGCTGACCAGTACGAGCGGGCGAACGGCACCGTGTATCGGGAAATCGAGTTTGCTCTGCCGAAAGAGTTGTCGGATGACGAAAATCACGCCCTTGCGCACGAGTTTGCCGAGCAATTATCCCAGGTATCTGGTGGTCACACCCCGTACACTTTAGCGATACACCGCAGCGAAACAAAACCCATGCTGCTGCACTGTCACCTGATGCTGTCTGACAAGGTGAACGATGGCATCGAGCGGGACCCGTCCTTGTGGTTCCGGCGGGCATCGAACCCAGGGAAAGACCCGGCACGGGGCGGCGCACCGAAGACGCAGGCGCGGATCGGACAGGACTGGTTAGGGGACGTGGTGCGGCCTCTTTGGGCGCAGATGGCGAATGCGGCGCTGGAGCGTGCGGAAGTGGATGCGCGGATCGATCATCGGACATTGGAAGCGCGGCGGATGGAGCAGGAAGCCTTGGCCGCGCAGGCAAAAAGTGAGCATCACGAAATAGAGGCCTGGCAGCACGCCCGTGCCGCAGAAGCGTTAGATCGTCCCCCGGAGCCGAAGAAAGGGCGGGTACTGACGCATGCGGGGCCGGAGAAGGCCCCTGGGCGGGCGGTGATGGTGGTGGATTTTGAAGCGGCCAAGGCCGCGCGGGCGCAGGCGGCGGAAGTCCGGCGTCTGGCGGAAGCCGCAGCAGAGCGGGACCGGCAGGCGGTGGAGCAGGCGCAAGCGGTGTTGTCGGCGGCGCGGGCACGCCAGATGCAGCGTGATCCTTTCGACAAGATGCGCATCCGGGAGCGCTGGCGGAAACGACAGCAGGCGCGGGTGGATCTGGTCCTGGATGCCGAAGCGTTGGCAGAGACGCGCAACGGGTTCCGGGCGGGTCCTGCGGACAGCAATCCTGCGGACGGCAAGGACCAGGCCGCAGCGGCCAGTCCATCGGGGCATTCCTGGGCGGTGTATCGGGAGCGGGTACTGACGGACGCCTACGGACAGGCCGTCGGTCAGGCCCTGGGCCGCTGGGTGCGGGTGGACGTGGATCGGGAGCGCCGGACCCTGCATATTCATAACAAGGTGATGGATATCACCGACTATGGCGACCGGCTGGTGGCCTTGCAGGCGGCATCCAGTCCGGGCGGAAAGGCCCAGGAAATCGAAGCCATGCTGAAGATCGCGGGCGCGAAAGGCTGGAAAGCGCTGACGGTGACGGGGACGGAGGACTTTCAGATGCGGGCGGGCGCGGCGGCGCTGGCGGCAGGGTTCATGCTGACCGATGGTGATCTGGCCGCCCGGATTGCGGCGCAACAGGTGAAGGATGCCGAAGCGCAGCGAGTCAAGGATCTGGAAGCGGCGCCGGTGTTGGCGGAATGGATGCAGGCGCACCCAAAGCAGGCACAGGCACAACGGTTGGCGGGTGGGAAATTGCCGTGGGCGTGTCCGGAAGGGCTGGATCGCGCCGCCCTGCAGCGGCCTGCCCTGTGGGACGCCGCGGATGCCTGGGCAGTGGGTCGCTATGGAGAGACAGCGCAGTGGCAGGCACTCTCCAAAAAAGATCCCGACCCGTTGAAAGCGCGGGCGGCGGACGCCGGACGGGAAGCGGCCTGCAACGCCTGGGCGCAGGGTGGTCTGACCTTGCGGGTTGGGGAAGATGCGCCGGCCGGATCGGGTATCGAGTGGAAATTGACAGGCGATATTACGCGAGAATTGGTTGAGCGCTATGCGGGCGCCATACAAGAGCGTAGGAAGCGTGCCGGGGTGGATCATGGGGTGACGGTGACGTTTGGTGGTGATGTGAGCATCACGAAAAAGGTCCTTGTGCTGGAGCACCTGCTGCGGCAGTCGGTGTCCCTGGATGCACCGGTCCTGGAAAAGGCTGGAGACCAGTACGCGCTCGATCAGGCGCGGGAGCGTCTGAACACCCATGAGCCGGACGGGCAGCAGCAGGCCTGGTATGTCCAGGACCTGGAACGGAAGGCGGCCCAGCGGCAACGGGACGAGGCGGTGCGGATTCGTGCGGATCGGATCCAGAAACTCGACGCGCTGGCCTTGCACCTGGAGCGGAATGGTTCCGCAAACGCAGGGAAACACTTTCAGGAAGCGGGTTTTGTGAAGGATAAGGACGGGTTCTATACCTATCCCGATCCGGATCTGCCCGGTGTACAGAAAGTCTGGGACGCGCTGGCGACCGCCAAGCGGAAGGAGCTGGAGGCGGACCTTCAAAAACGGGCGGAAGAAGTGGGTTATCGTGCGGAAAGCGGGCAGTGGAGCCAGGAGCGGCGTAACGAGGACCCGGAACACCAGCGTCTCGTGCAGGAGATCAAGGACGATCCGTCACTCAAGGAAATGGCGAACACGGCGTATAAGCAGGGGATACGCCGGGCGAAGCAGGAGCGGGAAGCGCAGATGGAACAGGATCGCAAAGCCCTTCTGAAGGCCGCCCATAAGCTGGGCCGCCGGGCGGAGAAAGGGAGCGGTAATGCCGCGAAGCAAGCCGAGAACCAGCGGGAATTTGTGGAACTGGTGCAGCGTGGAGTTGGTTTGGGGGTGGATGAAAAGGCACTGTCCAAATCCTTGCAGGACGGTCGTGAGGCTTACCGTCAGGAAAAGGCGCTTTCGCGCAGCCAAGGGATGAAACTGTGATGTATGTTGATGTTGCAAGTAGTATCATCTGCGGATGAATAAAGCGACAAAGCTGCGTGAAGCCATGAAAAACCACCCCATGGGGTGGCAGATTGATGATCTTCAGGTGGTTGCCCGTCAGCACGGAATCGCTTGGCGACACGAAGGCGGCAGTCATTGCGTATTTATTCGGCCCGATGGGCGGACGCTGCCCGTGCCCGCCCATCGACCGATCAAACCGGTCTACATCAAAAAGTTTTTGCGCCTGGTGGCAGGAGAATGATCATGCACACACTGGAAGATTACCCGTTCGAGATGCGCCCGTTGAAGCCCTCAGAAGGGGGTGGGTATCTGATTTCCTACCCGGATTTCACGGAATGCATTGCGGATGGTGAAACCTTGGAAGAAGCGTTACAGAATGGCCGGGAAGCCTTGAACGCTGTTATAGAGGCATTGCAGGAGCAGGGGATGCCGGTACCGGCACCGAATGGCGGAGGCGTGGCTTCCGGCAAATTCATTGCCAGAGTACCAAAATCCATCCATGCCCAACTCGCTGCGCGGGCCAGAATGGAGGGGGTATCGCTCAATGCGATGGTTTTGACGCTCATCGCCAAGGGCTTGGGTCAGGGGACGCGTGTGGAATGAGGTTTTCCTTTCGGCAAGAGGGCGCGCGATGTCACGGTTACAATCTCAAAACCCGATCATTCCAGAGCGAATCAAGAAAACCATTTCAAGAGTGGGTTATGAGAACGCCAAGGGGTTGATTCAGTGTTTCACTGTGACTGGCGGTGAGAGCCTCTCAAAAACGGTCCGTTGGGAGAGGGGGGTGAGAAACATAAAAGCCGCCCGAAGGCGGCTCGTGTGGTAGGTAGTGCGAGGATTACCAGCGATAGTTCGCCAGTAGGTCAAAGGTGTTGAAGTGGGCATCTGCTCCCAGGAACTGGCCCTGGTAAGCGGCTTTTACCGACCATGGACCCGTACCCTTGACGGTGAGTCCGGCACCGGTATCCAGCGTGCCGCCGGGAGTGACTATAAGGCGAGCAACGTTGGTGTTGTTGCCTGCAAGGCCCCCTACGGTTTGCAGAACACTGGTATGCAGGCTGCCGGTATTACCCGTACCGCCGACCTCTACCCACGGAATCCAGGTGAATCCTGAGCCCTGGAGATTGATCCCGGCCCGCAAACCTCCTGTGAGACTACCAATGTTGGTCCGCATACCAGCGGTGGTCAGATCCAGGCTGCCTGCTCCCTGGTCGGTAAAAGCCCCATAGGCGGTATGGAGGTAGCTCAGATCTCCATAGGGCATCAGGAAAGCCGATCCCAGGGGAATGAGATACTGCAGTTGGGTTCCTACTCCCAGGAACCAGCCATCGGTGGAACCACTGGCCTGTAGGGCAGTGGGGAGGAGGTTCCGGTGGGTATCCAGAGAAAGGTAGCCAGTTCCCATGTCACCGGAAATTCGTAGCTTGCCTTGGGTATAGATCCCGTAGCCATAGAAGCCGAAGGATTGGCCCGAGGCCGTTTCGTATGGATTGCTGGTTTCGGTTCCCGATCCGGAGAAGGCGCCGCCGAGGACGAGGTTTGGGTTGATGGCTGCTCCGTATCCGGCGACACCACCGTAGTCGTAGACGCTAAAACCGTTACTGCGCCCAAAGCCGCCAAAGCCTTTGGCCCAGGGGCCGATGTGGGTGGCG
>DAIAVG010000131.1 GCA_027445725.1 Acidithiobacillus sp. | reverse complement strand
CGATCTTGCCAAATCTGGGTGCGACGCGAAGGCGATGGCACACTTACCGTGGGTATGACCGACATATCTCAGTCGATTGCGGGAAAGATTTTGCATGTCCGGGTACGCAGGCCTGGGACACGTCGTCCGGTGGGTAAGCCGGTCGCCACTATTGAGAGTGGGAAATGGGCGGGCCCGGTGCCGAATGTCTTTGATTGCGTGATTGATTTGGCCAACGAAGATGTATTGGAAGACCCTAATCTTCTCAATATTGAACCCTACGAAGCATGGATCGCACGGGTACGGCCAGTGGCTTCGGTAGATGTTGCGCTCGAAAAGCTGTCTACTGGAGACGCTGCGTTTGAGTTGTACCGGCAGCGTTGTCTGCGTGATGATATTCATTGTGAACGAGGAATGCGATGAGCGATCACTACCTGGAGGATCAGGGCGAAAAGTCGGTAGTCATCGTGATGACCAGCGGGCCAAGCACGGCACATCGCTGTGCGACACCCTTTTATCTGGGTGCCCTGTTGTCTTCCATGGATGCTGAGGTTAAGATTTTTTGCACGATGGAAGCGGTCAGGCTGATGCAGGCGGGTGTTGCGGAAAATCTCTCGGCGATGGCTGGTGGTAAGCGCATTATCGACTTTATTCGTGACGCGAAAAATGCCGGGGTGGAAATTCACGTATGCCGCCCGGCACTTCCAGGCTATGAGATCGAGGCCGATAACCTGATTGAGGAAGTGGATGCGGTGGCGTCTGCCGGTGATCTCGCCGACTTGATTTTGTCCGTGGACCGATTGTTGTTTTTTTAAATAATGCTGCCTGGCAGCATGCTCTATTTACCTAAAATGTAACCCCGAAGGAGAAAATGATGGGAACTGTACGTGGCTGTGAAATCCCCGAAGATCTGCTGTACAACGTGGATAATAATGTGTGGCTGCGCAAGGAAGACGATGGCAGTGTGACCATCGGCATGACCTCCTATGCTTGTGCGTTGGCTGGACAGATCGTTTCTTATACGCCGAAGGGCGCTGGTAAGGACATCAAGAAGGACAAGTCGGCAGCGACCGTTGAGTCTGGCAAATGGGTAGGCCCGTTGAAGAGCCCGGTCAGTGGCACCGTCGTATCGAGCAATGATGATGTTGCGAAAGATCCCGGCCTCATCAACAAAGATCCCTATGGCAGCGGCTGGATTGCCAAGCTTACCCCGGCAGACTTCGACGGTGATGCTGGTGAACTGAAGACCGGCGCCGACGCTTTGGCGGCCTTTGAAGAAAAGATGACTGCTGATGGTTTTGGCGGCTGCTGATTAGCAAAGCCCGTCATGATCCAAGAAGACGGCCGCATTTGCGGCCGTCCAGCTTTCTCTCTCTGTGTAAAGGATGGAAATTCATATGAACCCATGGTTAAACGCTGTTTCTCAAGTAGAGGCCTTGGAGGATTTGGTCCTCAATGCGGATTTGGTGGACTCTATGCGCGAACGGTGGTCCGGACTGTCCGGTAGCCAGGTGGGTCGTATCAATTTCTATACGCCTTCTTTCAAGCACCATGAAACGTCGGAGGTTTCCGCCTGCGGGAAGAATGCCTTCCCGGCCATTTCCATCACCGGTGGGGACTGCAAGTTACAGTGCGATCACTGTAAGGCGAAGATTCTGGAGCCGATGATTCCGGTGCGGACACCAGAAGAACTGGATCGTCTGGTGGACCAGATTGTCCTGGATGGGGGCCGTGGGCTGCTTCTTTCAGGAGGTTCTGACCATCAGAACGTGGTCCATTATGAACCTTATTTCCCGACGGTGCGCAAGATTAAGGATCGCTATCCGAATTTACAGATTGCCATGCATACGGGTATCGCCACCCCGGAATTTGCACGCGGGATGGAGGATGCAGGCGTCGATGTGGCCATGATGGATGTAATCGGTGCGCAGGACACCATCAACCAGGTTTACCATTTGCGCCGTTCGGTGGACGACTTTGAGGCGGCCCTGGAAGCCTTGGTGGCCACCAAGATGAAAGTGGTGCCGCATATTGTCATCGGGCTGCATTACGGGGAGCTGCTTGGTGAGTGGAACGCTCTGGAGATCATCCGACGGCATCTGCCCAGTGCGTTGGTGCTGGTGGTAATCATGCCGCAGTATGCCGCTTCGAGTCGGCCTTTCGCGACGCCAGCGGCGGACGAAATCGGTAAATTCTTTATGGATGCGCGGACTGCGCTGCCGGAAACGCCGGTATTGCTGGGCTGTGCGCGGCCTTCCGGCGTGCATCGTTCCATCACCGATACCTATGCGGTCATGGCGGGACTGAACGGGGTGGCCTTCCCCTCTGATGGCATGCTGGCCCTCGCCAAGCACCTGGAACGGGATGTCTTTGTGACACCTTCCTGCTGCTCCATGATTGTCGGTGAAGAAGTCCTGGCACTTGGTGACGAGACGACCACTATGCCGCTGGATTATGTCCCCGCCGCGCCGAAGCGTCGTACCCAACTGCGGGATATCCCGATCGTGTTTACGGCCTGAGACTGCATTGTTTCTTCTGGGCTTCACGTTCGTCCGGCTGCTTGCGTTATGACAACGTATAACGCCAAAGACTGGCTTGTGGTCGATACCGGCTTGCGCCCGGCCGACGAAAATATGGCCTTAGACAAGACGTTGCTCCTGGCGATGTCCGAAGGTCAGGTTCCCAACATTTTCCGTTTCCTGCGCTTTGAGGAATCCGCGCTAGTCGGTTATCACCAATCACCGGAGCAGGAACTCAACCTGGAGTTCTGTCGTGAGCAGGGGATCGCCGTGCAGCGTCGTCTCACCGGCGGCGGTGCACTGATTTTTGATCCCACCCAGATAGGCTGGGAGCTGGTTTGTCGGCGGGACGCGCTGCCCCAGGGTGATATGGCCTCGCTGTCACGGAAGATATGTGAAGCGGCAGCGGTCGGCTTGTCTCTTTTGGGAGTGACCGCGCAATTTCGGCCGCGCAATGATATTGAAGTGGCAGGGCGAAAGATTTCTGGCACCGGTGGGATTATGGATGGAGACACATTGTTGTTTCAGGGCACGGTGCTGGTCGATCTGGACATTCCGCGGATGTTGCGGGTACTGCGCGTGCCATTGGAAAAACTGGATGCCCACGCAATTTCGTCGGTGGCGGAACGGGTGACCAGCTTAAAAGCGTTGTTGGGTAAAGCGCCGGAGTTGACGGAGGTGCAGAAAGCCCTGCTGGATGGTTTCCGCGCGCATTTGGGGCTGTTTTTCGTCCAGGGCGACTTGCCGGATGCCGTAGCCGCGCTGTTGCCGGAAGCGTTGGCGGAGGTGCGTGACGCGGAGTGGCTCGGCATCAACCGCCGCGCGCGCGACGATATGCCGTTGCGTAAAGCGACGTTACGCGCCCCTGGTGGCACGTTGCAAGCGGAAATGCTCTGGGATAGCTATGGGAACCGAGTGCGGCAGGTTCACTTCAGCGGTGATTATTTTGTCCAGCCGCGGCGCGCTATCGTCGATCTGGAGGCGGCGCTGCGTAATGTCCATCTGAATGACGTGGATGGTATTATCGAGGGATTGTTCGAGAAACAGGCTGTCGATGGCTTCGGCTTACAGCCGGAGCATTTCGCGACGGTATTGCGGATGGCGGCAAAAGACGCGTGAACCCTTTAGCCATAGATGTACTGGTGATTGGTGCCGGTCCGGCCGGCACGGCGGCAGCGCGTGCCGCTGCGGGCAAAGGCCTTACGGTGATCTGCGTTGATCGCCGTGCGGAGGTCGGTGTCCCGGTGCAATGCGCCGAGTTTGTCCCCATGCCGCTCTTGCGTACCGTACATGAAACGGGTTCGCGGGTGCAGGACATAGAAGGGATGTTGACGGTACTGCCATCCGGGCTACAGCATCACAGCGTCTTTCCCGGCATGATGATTGACCGGGCACGTTTTGATCAGGGGTTGGCGGAGTTGGCGCAGGCGGCGGGCGCGCAGGTGGAAATGCGTTGCCAATTCCTCGCCTGGGATGGCGCAGTGGCCCGCTTGCGGCGCGGCACAGAGGAAGAGTTCGCGGTGCGTCCCCGCTTGCTGATTGGCGCCGATGGGCCACACAGCCTGGTGGCGGAGGCCATGGGCTTGCCGCATCAACAGGTCGTTTATACCCGTCAATATACGGTGCCGTTGCTGCGTCCCTATGCGGATACGGATATTTTTCTTTCGGATGCTTTTCCGGGAGGCTATGGCTGGTTGTTTCCCCGCGGGCCGGTGGCTAATCTCGGAGTGGGTGCGGATCGGCGTTTTGAGGACAATCTTAAATTGCCGCTGGAGCAGTTGCATCGGCAGATGGTAGAGCGCGGCATCATCGGCGAAGCCGTTCTCGGGCGTACTGGTGGAGCAATTCCGGTGGGCGGTATTCGGCCGATGGTGCATGGCAACGTGGTGCTTGCCGGAGACGCGGCCGGGCTTACCCATCCCATTACGGGGGCGGGTATCCCCGCTGCGGTAATCAGTGGTGAGGGCGCAGGATTGGCCGCTGCTGATTATCTGGCGGGCGACGGGGACGCGTTAGAGAGCTACGCAGAAGATATGCAGGATCAGTTTGGCCCGGCCCTGGCGCGGGCCGTGCAGCGGAGAAAATCTTTGGAAGCCGTGTGGCGACAGCCTGCGGCCCAGGAAGACAGGGTGATGCGATCCGGCTGGATCGCCTTTGATGAATACTACGCCGCCTGAGGCGGAATGACAGGAGGAACTTCCAT
>DAIAVG010000130.1 GCA_027445725.1 Acidithiobacillus sp. | reverse complement strand
CGGAAAGGCCAGTCGGGTATACCAGCTCCACCAGTTGTAGATCAGCCCCACGGCGCGGGCGGAGAGCCGGCAACGCGCCAGATCACGGGTGCTGTACCCGCCCCAACCCCACTGATTCTTCAGCTCGTCAAAACCGTTCTCCGCATCCGCCCGGTCCCGGTACAGCTGCGCGATGCCCAGAATACTTTCTGTGAGATCCGTCACCAGCACGGCGTATTCGTAGACCTTGGTCTGGCGCCGGTCCACGAAAGCAAATTCCAGTTGGCCCTGCTGTTCCTGGGTGGCGATCAGGTTTTGCTTCAGCAAACGCCGGAGAATGACCACCCGACGGCTCTGCTGCCACCCGGCAAGTTGAATGCTGTCCTTGCGGTCTTCCCAGCTTTGTCCGGCGTTCATCCAGTCGCGGCGGGTAAATGCTCGCTGCAACAGGCGTTTGACGCAATTTGAAGAGGTAGGGCTGCTGCCGGGTCTCCATCTCGCGAATGACGGCATCATTGCCAAGACCACAGTCGCCACGTACCAGATAAGGGCGCTGTTCAGCACTCAGGGAGTCCAGTACGCGGTTCAGCCCTGGTTGGGCATGGTTGGAGGCCGTGGTGTTGCCAGCCGTGACTTCCACATCCAGCAGCAGAAAACAAACCGCTGATTTCCTGAAACTCGGCAAAGAATACCAGCTGACCAAAGGGGGTGGCTGCCGATTCTTGATCCCAGGATACACCTGAATACGACCACTCCGGGTGTCCACGACCATGGCCTTTACTGTCGCAGGAATGGCCTTTTGCGGCCGATTTTCGTCATCACCCACAGGGTGAGCCTCCATTACAGGGAAAAACCAATCCTATCAAAGGAATCCTGTCAAATCAGCAGAGGTAACTGCCGAATTTAGGATAATCTACACGTCCTGCCTGGGGGATTTTGGGTGACCAAAGGTGGGGGATTTTGAAGTGGCCAACGGGGCTGAGGCAGATGCCGCACGTGGTGGATCCAGGGCGCGCCGACTGCCGCTGCATTCCAGTGGCTGGTCCCCAGTGGATCGCTAAACAGGCCTTGAATAACCCCGGCTTGTGCTGCGGGTATTCCCAGACCCTCGCTCCCGGCAAAGCCGCTGAGGCACGCCATGCAGCCTATGCATGAAAAAAACGCTCGCAAGATGGTTCGCCGCCTTCTCTGGCTTCGGGGATAGACTGTACACATCATTGGGATGAGTTTCCCGAAAATTAGTCGCGATCCGCAAGCAACAACATGTTAAGGGATATGAATCCCCCTATTTCAGGCCAGGACATCCCGTGATTACGCGCCTTGCGGGCAGCGTGCGCTTTTTAATAGCCTCATTCTTTCTCACCGGCCTGATAGGCATTTACCGGCGCATCTTTTTGCGCGGAATAGGCCTTGAGGTAAGTCATGACCTGCGCGTAGGATTTGACCCCCTTGCTCGCGATCCATTCCTGTTTCATCTGTTCGGGACCAGGGACCTTGAGCAGCGTGGTCGGCGTATAAGTGTCGGCCTTACCTAGGGCGGGAAGACCCGCGCCGTTTTGGGTCTGATGCTTTTTGTACCAGGCCATTTCGTTGGCGATCAGGTAATGCCCGGTGGCACCCGCCTCGCGGCGCAGCAGGGTGTAGTGATTGCAGGTGCCCGCATTGAAGGTGACCGGCACCTGCATGGGCAGCACCTTGGTGGGCGCGAAGTCCGGATGCTCCGTCCACATCCCCGAGAATACGCCGGCATTCTGATCCCACTGGGACATGGGCGGCAGACCGAGGATGGCCTCGGTGGTCTTGAGGATGTTCACCTGGGAATAGGGATTGGTTTCGAGATAGCCTTTTTTCACCCAGGGACCCATGGCGAGGGCGAAAGTGCGATGGGCGTTGATGTGGTCGGCGCCGGATTGCGCATCGTCTTCGGTCAGAAACACCACCATATGCTTCCACTCCGGTGTCGTGGAAAGGTAGTGAATGAACTTTGCCGTGGCATAGTCGTTGTTGGCCACATAGTAATCCGGCGTGTAGTAGCAAGATTTGCGTCCCGCCGTGTGATCATCCGGCAACCAGATATAGACAAAGTGGGGGAATTTAGCCCCCGGATGGGCTTTCAACCAGTTAACGGCCATTTTCTCGCGGTAGGTATCGAGGATCATGCGATCCCAGCCGGGAAAGCCCGTCGCAAGATGCTGGTCCATGGCCTTGGAGATGTTGCCGGCCTGGGAGCGGGAGACAAACTCCCCGAAGTCCTCGAACGACACCCTGTGGTTCAGCAGGTCGTTGAAGAGAAAGAGACGGGCCGGATAGCTGATCCAGGGATTGGACCACTTGCCGAGAACAGAAAGGTTCTCGTAGATGGCATAGGGATTGTCGACCCCCAGGGGCACCCCACCCGTACCTGTTGCACCACCGGGAATCAGAGACTGCGTCCAGCCCGGATTGGCCACCAGTCCCCGCCCCGAGTAGTACTCGGGCCAGGTGCGCTGGACGAAATCCGAGTCCGAGGCGGCGGTGGTCCACTGGTGGCCTTGGGCGGTCACTTCACCGTCGGCCATGAAATTCACGAAGAGCGTATTGCGATGGGCGAGGTGATAGAGGTTCGGCAGTTCTTGGGGGCCGTAGAGATCCAGATGCGGGTCGGCCCAGGCGCCTGCCGCCGGGTCATCGCCAAAATCCTCATCGAAGGTTTTGTTCTCGCGCAGGATGAAGACGACATAGTGGACATGCTTGCGCAGGAAGGCGGTGGTTTTGACGTCTTCGGCATGACGGGTGACCCGCTGCGCCGGCGTGAATCCGTCGTTGTCCAGACTCTCCTGCGTCCAGGCCGGAAGATGAAACGTCATGTCCCGCAGATCCACTTTCTGGACCAGACCACCCATCATATTCCCGACCCACTGGTGCTCCGCATTGGGACCGGAACCAAGCCCCTTGGCGGCGGCGATGTACAGCGCATGATGCGCGTGCGTGATGGCGGTGGGATACCAGCCCGTAGGGATCAGTCCCAGGCCCTTACCCGTCTGGTCGTTGTAGACGGCGACGTCGTTGTTGCCGGCATTGGCCACAAAGAGCTTGCCTTCCGTAATAGTCAGACCATCCGGATAACTGCCCGGCGGCGCGTCGGGATAGGGGCTGTCGTTGATGAAACCCTTTACCCGCAGATCGGCGCTATTGATCTCGGCCACACGATCGATGTTGGCCAGCGCCACGAACACATCGGGCGAATGGGGTACCGCCGCCAGCGCCGTGGGGTGCACACCCGCGGCCGTATGGTGAGGGCCGGTGGGGGGACCAACCCGCACCGTGCCGAGCACCCGCATGGTGGCCGGATCCACCACCGCAACGGCATTGCCGCCCCAGAGGCTGATCACCAGTTTTTTCCCCTCATCGGCCAAGGTGACCGCAAAGGGATAGGGACCCACGTCGCGATAACGGGTGTGTCCGGTCTGGATATTGACGCGGGCGAGGCTATTGGACAACAGGCCGGTTACGTACAGATGCAGGTTCCGTGGTCCCACGGCGATGGCGTCCGGATAAAAGAGTCGCGGCTTGCCGATATGGTGTCCCTGGTATGCATAGGGATACTGATCTTTGGGGAAAGGCTGCCAGGCCAGATGATAGCGGCGCAACAGGGTCGGTTTGCCCGCCTGCAGGGTAAACGCCGCCACATCGCCGCTGTCGCCGCCTGCGGTGTAGAGCACGTGGTCAGGTCCCACCGCCATGCCCTGGAAAAAACTCTGGTGGCCCAGAGCCTCCCCGTGCAGATCGGTGACGTCCGTGGGCATCGGCACGGCTTTCTGAGGGGCTTTTTTATAGGCGGCAATCTCTGCCACCCGATGCAGGGTCTGCTGATCGTAGAGGGTGATGGTCTGTGCCCGACTGGCCCCGTTGGCCATGGCCGCGATGCGGTCACCGAGGGGCACGACCGCGGTCACAAAATTGGGGGCACCATCGACCAGACCGACGGGGCTGACAACCCGCCCCGTCGGCAACACATGGGTCACCCAGTCTTTGTTATCCGCGTTTATTTGGATGGGGGCGTTGATATCACGCGTGTTTGAAACCCCCACATAGGCAAAAGCCGGCACCGAAAATGTCAACGCAGAACCAACAGCACACGCTACGATGGAATTCCATTTTTTCACGGCTTTATATCCTGATCATTTATCCAGAGTGGGCGGAAAGATGCACCGACACATCGAACGCCATGGGATGTTTGGGCATCTTCTTGGTAAAGGGTGGAAAGCGGGTGTCCTCTACGGTTTTCAGGGCGGCGCGGTTGATGGCGCCAATACCGCTGCTCTGGGCAACCTGCGCGGAAAGCAGATGCCCAGATGGCGTCAGGCGAAAGGAAATCACGGCGGTTCCTCCAACATGCATCATCCGGACGGAATCCGGCACGCGGGCATTGGCCTGCACCCGCGCCCGCAGCATGGCCGCGTAGGTGTCTATGGCCGACTGGCGGGCTGCCGGACTCGGCGCGGGCGGCGGTGGCGGTGCGGGCGGTGTCACCGGCGCCGTATATACTGGCGCCTGCGGTGCGGGCGTTTTGGCGAGCAACGGTTTGGGCGGCAGCGGGTGATGTACCACTGGACGCGGAATCGGCCTGGGTATGGGTCTGGGCAGCGGTTTCGGAATCGGCTTTGGATGCACCACGGGTTTCGGAGGCGGAGGCACCGGTTTGGGCTTGGGTGGTGCGGGCTTAATCATGTGGATCGCCATAATCTTGGGCTTTGGTTTGACCGTCACCGGCTGCGACAGATGGGAATAAATCAATCCCCCAATCATCAGTGCCTCTATAA
>DAIAVG010000129.1 GCA_027445725.1 Acidithiobacillus sp. | reverse complement strand
GCCTGGTGATTCCAGACAACCGGCAGCAGGCCATCGCCTATCTGCGCCGGGCCATGGCCAGCGGGCAGCGGGTGGACGTGGGCCTCGCCCAGGTGGACACGGAGAACTTCGCGGCCTTCGGATTGACGCCGGCTACGGCCTTCGATGCCTGCACCAATCTCCGGGCGGGTGCGCAGATCCTCGCAACGGCGTATCGCCAGGCAGCGGCCACCTTCGGCCCCGGGCAAACCGCGCTGTATCACGCCTTTGAAGCGTACAACTCCGGGCGATTGTGGGGCGATGGCGTCTATGCCCGGCGTATATTGGCCGCCTCCGGCCATCCGTTTCCCTTGGGTGTAGGGGGTGCGTCACCCTTCTCTGGCCAAAGCCACGGCCGGGCCTACCGGGTGGAAACCGTGCAATGGGACTCCCATCACACCCGGTCAACGCCTAAACCGGTGCGCCTTGCCTATGTGCTGACCTGGGGCCCCATCACGCGGACGCCTTCCCCTGCAGCCCCTTGAACGAGACGTTCTCCGCATAACGGTCCAGACGCTTTCGATCCGGTCGCCACGCAGCTACTCCACCGCTGGCCTGAACCAGCTCCGGCGGGAGTGTGTCGCCCGCTGTTCGGGCGAGCCACGCGATCTTTGTGATCTGGTCCTGCGCGTCGCGGATATCCGGGTCGCTGTCGAGCAGGCCGTCCTGCGGGTCGTCCCCATCCGACTCCTGGGCCGCGCCAGAGGCGTCTGCCCGGGTTTCTACGAATTCCAGGCCGGAGGGAGATTCGGGATCCTGAGCGGGGACGGCGTCTCCCTCCTGCTTGACGGGATCGGCAAAATCCTCGTCCACCAGAGCGGAGGCCTCCGGCGGGGCGGCCACCCGCTCCGCCTTGCCATGCCCCAAAAGCGTCTCGTAGTAGTTGTCCGGACGCTTGCTGATCTCGTCCCGATGGTCCGGCGGGTTCATCTGCGCCCTTTCCAGGAAGGTCTCATTTTTGAAGTACAGGATTTGCCTGCCGTACACCGGCGCGAATCCGGCCACCATGACGATCATGTCGCCGGCCTGCACGATGTCCGATCCCTTCTTGACCGGGCCACGCAGGCGCAGGACCTCGTCCGGGGTCAGGAGATCCCGGGCCTGGTAGGTGATAGACCGGCTCTGTCCTTTGGGGGACGGCAGAAAGGACCCCTCCAGGCTTTGGGTAGTGTTCTCCATGGCGATGGTCTTCTTGCCCAGGGTCTTGGAGAGCCATTCCGCCGTCGTCACGTCGTTGGGCGCGTAGAAGATGCGCACGTGGCAGTTCTCGACGATGACCGAGCCGCCCGCCTTGCCGTAGCCGTGGCCTTCGTCCTCCAGCTGCGACTTGCTTTGGGTGATCAGGAAGAGCTTGACGTTGTAGCCGGCGAAGAAGGCGATGGCGTCCTGGAAGATGTCCATCTTCCCGAGGCTCGGGAACTCGTCCAGAAGCAGCAGCAAGGGGTGCTTGCCCTTGCAGACCATACGCCCCGCTTTAGGGATCAGCCGGTCCTCGCCGGTGAATTTCGAGGCGATGAGGTTCAGGACCAGACGGATGAGGGGCTTCAGGCGGTTTTTGTCTTCGGGGCTGGTCACCAGATAGAGGGACACCGGCCGGTCAGCGTCCTGGAGATCGGTGATGTGGAAGTCCGAGTATGCCGTCCACTGGGCGACGATGGGATCCCGATAGAGGGAGAGGAAGCTCATCATGGTGGAGATCACGCCCGACTTCTCGTTGGGAGCCTTGTTCTTCATTTCCTTGGCCGACTGGGCGATGACGGGGTGGACTTCCGCGTCCCCGTACTGGCTGACCCATACCCCTGCCAGCCGAGAGCTCTCCGGGCGGTGCTTTGTCCGCATCATCTCGTCGAAGGCATCGTCCACGGAGGCCAGCTTAGGATCGTTCAGGAAGGCGGCAACACCCCGCATGGTCTTGTCCTGCTCGGCGTAGAGCACGTGCAGGATGACGGAGGTCAGCAGGGCAAAGCCCGTCTTCTGCCAGTGATCGTTCAGACCCTTGCCATCGGGATCCACGATCATCGTGGCGATGTTCATGACATCCTTGACCTCAAAGGGCGTACCGATGCGGACCTCTTCCAGGGGGTTGAAATGGCAGCACTGGGTTTCGGTGCCCCGGTCGCCGTTGTTGGCCTCCACGCCATTTTCCGGGTCCGCGTCCAGACCGAAACCAGGATTGAACTTCAAGATCCGATGCCCGATGGATTTTCGCCAGCCAGCGGTCAGCAGGTAGTTTTCGCCTTTGATGTCGTGGACCACCACACTTTCCTGCCAACCGCCCAGAAGGGTCGGCAGGACCAAACCCACCCCCTTGCCGGAGCGGGTGGGCGCAAAGCAGATGATGTGCTCCGCGCCCGCATGCTGGAGATAGACGGTCTGCCCTTTTTCGTCCACGAAGCCCCCCACGTAACAGACGCGGGGCCGGCCCTCACTGTCGGGGCCAGGAGCACCCCAGAGGGCGCGCCGGACGGCCTGTTTGAGCCTGAGGGACAGGCTGGGCTTGGCCGCGGGCAGCAAGGCCATCTGCTCCACTTCCTTGCGGCTCGCCCAGTGGGCCGAACCGTGCAGGTCGGTCTCATAGATCTGTTTTTGCAGACTTCCGGCGCGGATGAACTGCCAGGCCGCCATCGCCAACGTGGGCACGGCAGCCATGCCGCCCGCCACCTCGACCGTCTTTTGCATCCTGGGGTATTGCCAGAACTGGACCGCCATTTTGCCCAACTCCAGCGGAGAATATATGGGCAGCCCCAAGAACGGTTTGGCAACGTAGCCGGGGAAGAAATTGGGCGCGTACGCACCAATGACGTAATGGACGCCCAAAGACGCGCCCAGATAGGCCGATGCAATGCCGGTCATGGCCGTGGCGATCATGCCCAGCGCCGAAGCGTTGCGGATCTGCTGCTGCTTCCGGTAATCAAGAATGTTCTGATCGGGCTGGTGGACACGCGCGGCCATACAGGGTCCTTCTGCAAAAGAAAACGGGCTATTCCGGTATAGCCAGCGTGGCGGCGGATCGGCAGGTCTTGCAGACGGCAGGCCTTACTGACGGCAGGAACTGGCCGGTGGTGGACACCCGATGACGAAAAGCGGGGCTTATCGGTAACGAGCGACGCTATACCAGAACAAACCCGTTGCTATTCAGGATCGTCATGTTTGCGTATTCCACATGAAATCGGCCACTGATTCCACGGCAAACCAGCCACCTGTTCCACCGCAAACCGGCCACCCATTCCACGGGAATTCGGCCACCTGAGGAGGGGAAAGCGACGTGCGGGGTAACCCCGGCGGTCTAAGGCATTTTTGTCGAGGACTGCCATGCCCAATACGAGGTTACCCATGCGGAAGATTACGGAAGTTTTGCGGTTACACTGTAACAATCACCTCTCCAAGAGAGAGATCGCGCGCGCCATTGGCGTCAGCCGGTCCACGGTCCAGGGCTCTGGCAAGAACCAATCTAACTTATTGATGTAATAATACAAAGACCATCTATGGACACCTGAGGGGCGATGCGGTAAAAATACCGCATGAAAGCCCCAACACTCACCTCGAACCAGCAAGCCGCTCTGCACCGCATTCAGGTGCGCCCCATCCTGCCCACAGAGCGGGAACGCTGGAATACCCTGATGCAAGCACATCATTACCGCGGCTTCCGCACGATGGCGGGACGCACCCTGCGTTACGTGGCCACTCTGGATGACCGATGGGTAGCTCTTCTCGGCTGGCAGGCCGCCGCTTACCAGTGTCAGGCACGGGAGCAGTGGATCGGCTGGTCCTAGGTCTTGCGCCGCCAGCGTTTGCACCTCATCGCCAATAATGCCCGCTTTCTGATTCTCCCGGGAGAATCCTTCCCCAATCTGGCTTCGCGTATCCTGGCGCTCAACCTGCGCCGGCTTTCTGCCGACTGGCAGGCGGTCTATCGCCATCCCATCGTGCTGGCCGAGACTTTCGTGGAATCCCCTCGGTTTACCGGTGCCTGTTACCGTGCCGCCAACTGGATCGATGTGGGCTGGACCAAGGGCTTCGCCCGCCGTCCTGGTGGCGGCTATGTCTACCACGGCCAGCCCAAATGGCTCTTGATTTACCCCCTTCAACCACAGGCGCGTGCCTGGCTGGCCCAGCCGCAGCCGCAATCCGAATGGACGAAAACCCCTATGCAAACCGTCACCTTGAGCGACGCGCAAATGGAAGGCTTGCGCCAAATCTTCTTCCGCCTTCCCGATACCCGTAAGGCCCGAGGCAAGCAACATCCCCTCCCAGCCATCCTGACCGTGGCCGTGGCCGCCGTCCTCACGCAGGCAGAAAGTTATGCCGCGATGGCGGAGTGGGCCGCTCGGCTGACCCAGACCCAACTGAAGCGTATTCGCGCCCGATTCAATCCCAAGACGCAACGATTTGTAGCGCCTTCCGAGCCGACTATCCGTCGCGTCCTGCAAGGTGCCCATGTCGAGGCTCTGGATGCCGCAATCGGTTCCTGGCTGTTGGGCATCGCCGGATTTGAGGCGGTGGCCGTCGATGGCAAAGTGCTCAAAGGCGCGGTCCGGGAAGACGGGTCCCAGGTCCATCTCCTCAGCGCTTTCATGCATGGCCAGGGGGCGACCATCGCGCAAAAAGAAATCGCCCGGAAAACCAACGAAATCCCGGAACTACGCAGCTTGCTCAGGGATGTCGACATCCAGGGCAAGGTCGTGACCGCCGATGCTTTGCATACCCAGCGAGAGACCGCCCGTTTCCTCGTTGATGACAAAAAGGCCGATTACCTCTTCACCG
>DAIAVG010000128.1 GCA_027445725.1 Acidithiobacillus sp. | reverse complement strand
GTCCTTTCAGTCGCCAATATGCATGGGCCTGCAGCATTTGTTTTACTAGATTGATGCGGTTTAATTGACTGACGCGCAGCAGGACAATCGGTAAATCGCCTGATATCCCAAAGCGCCACAGGCCGGATTGCCCTAACTGATTACGGGCAATTACACTGGGCGCGGCCCGCCGCAGGGCACTGGCGTACACCACGGAATTGGCTAGGCGTCCAAACACCTGGGCATCGGCTTCACTGGCGCTCAGATGACGGAGCACTTCCTGGCCCTGGAACCAGGCCATTTCAAAAGCACGTTCCACCAGGTGACGATCACCATACTTCTCCAGCAGGGTAATAGCGGCCTCACGCGTGTCGGCCATTCCGGAAATGATCTGTACCGTCGCGGACTCGTCTACGCCAAGCGTCAACGTACGACGGATGGCCACAATGGGGTCTAATACAGGACCCTCGCTATTTGATAATGTAGCCTGTTGTAGTCTGTCGAAGACGCGCGGATGCTCGGCGGTACGACCACGGCCTATGAACTGTGCGCGATCAGTTTCGTAAGACGCTGCGCTTGCTGCAACTCCGGGCGCAGCAAATAGATGAAACATCCAAGGCACTTGCTCGTCCGGTGAGCGACGACGTCGGGTACAGAGAATCGCATTGTGCTTTGACAGAATTTCGGTCTGAACGAATAAATTGCTGAATGCACGGTGAGCAAGGTCGGCATTCAACGGTGCGAGGACAATCTCGGTATAACTTGTTAACTCTATCTGACGAATGCGCGGGGAGATATTGGTGAGGGTCACACGGCGGATCTCCACATTGTCTTCCGGCGCAACGCTGACCTCCATATGGCTCTCTATCATTTGATCACGGAGACGGTATTCCGCCCGTGCTTGGACGAAAATCGCCTCATAGTGATCGGCTTTGCTTCGGGTGGGTTGATAGGTCGTTGACCAAAAATGTCCGGAATGACGGTCACGCAGGTAAATGAAGGTCCCCCAGGCATCTGCGGCGGTATCCTCGCGCCAGCGGTTTACGGCGAGACCGTCAAGATGGCTGTAACCGCTGCCGGCGTGGTTGATCATGATGTGGTAGCGGCCATTAGATAAAAGGTGGACTTCTGGCATGGACGTATCCGGATTGCTGTATACGCGCATTATTGCAGTGATTTCGACGCCGGACACGTTTGCGGCAGCGCTGACTTCAGCTGCATGGGGATGAAACGTAGCCTCTTGCCTGGGCAGACGCTCTTGCAACAATAACTGAGTGGCCTGAATGCCGGGATCAGATAAAAACCGGCGCTGCATCGGCTGATTGAGAAGGGCATGGGCAAAAGCCAGGAGACTCATGCCTTGATGATGCGCCATAAAGGTTCGGACAATGGCATGACTCTCGCCCGGTGGCACCCGGGATGGCGTGTAATCGATGGCTTCGTAAAATCCATAGGCGCCGATAAATCCCTGCGCCGCAAGATTCTGCAAGTTGTGGCAGGCCTCCCACGGCATCACGGTCAGTGCCAGCGCGCTGGCATAGGGTGCAATCACCAAATCATCGCCGAGCCCGCGTTTGAAACCAAGACCGGGAACCCCAAATGCCCGGTATTGATAGACTTGATGCATGTCCACGGCGTTGAAGCAGGATTCCGATATTCCCCAGGGTACGGTGCGTTGGCGCCCATATTCTATTTGGCGGGAGACGGCCGCTTTGCAGGTCTGGTGGAGCAGCGTGTTGGGGAAATCCGGCATGATCAATTGCGGCATGAGATACTCAAACATCGAGCCGCTCCACGAAATCAAGCACAGTTCGCCACCGTAGCTCGTCAACAGGCGACCCAGCGAAAACCAATGTTTCTGCGGTGCTTGTCCTTGTGCAATAAGCAGAAAACTGGCCAGGCGTGCTTCTGATGCCAGCAGGTCGTAGCAGGAGGGATCACGGCGCCGTTCCCCGACATCATAGCCAATGGCCAGCAGGTCGCGCGCAGGGTCGTAAAGAAATTCAAAATCCATCACCGCCAATGCGCGGCAGCGATCCACCAATTGATCGATGACCCGCAACCGTTCTGCGGCAGCCGCCCGGGTGTTTGCCGTCCCTGTGGCAATGTCATGGGCCAATTCGGCCAGTGTCAGGGTATTGTTCACATCCCGCGCATCAGGAACGAGGGTTTTCAGATCCAGCGCCAAAGCCTGACATTGTTGATAAAATGCCTGCGCCCAGTAAGCACAGTCGCTATCCGTCGGAACATCGGCGGGGAGTCCGTGCACGAGATCGCCGCTGATTCGTTGAATATCGGCAAGCCGGTGATGGGCATCCACCAGGGATGGGGGGCATCCCTTGAGCGTCATGGCAGACAACACATCTTGCAGTGCAAGGACTTTGTTGGCCAGATCTGTCGTGGGGACATCCTGGATGCATGCTGCCAACAGATACAGCGTATCCTGCAGACCCGCAAAGGCGTTGTCCGGCAACACCGGATGAGTTTTGAGCGCGTTCAACCCTGCTTGGAGGGTGAGCAGGCAGCCGCCGAGATTGCCGCTATCCACCGCTGAGATATATTGCGGACTCAGTATTTGCAGGGTGCGCGTGTCATACCAGTTATAGAAGTGACCGTGATAGCGTTCCAGTTGCTCCATGGTTGTCACGGTATTTTCGGTCAATTGGAGGAGCTTGCCGACAGTAATATAACCAAGATCATAGGCAGCCAGACTGGCCAGCAGCGACATGCCCATGTTGGTCGGTGAGGTCCGCGAGGCAATGACCGTAGCGGGATACTCCTGAAAATTATCGGGGGGTAACCAGTGCTCCGCAGGGCCGACAAAGTCATCAAAAAAACGCCAGGTACGTCGTGCCGACATCCGCAGAAAGCGTCGCTGTGTATCATTCAGACCTGTGACACCGGTCCGCAGCGGTTGGCTGATCCACCATGCGATAACTGGTGAAAACAGCCATAACCCTAAAATGGGCATGCTGAACAGTAACACCGATGGCGAACTGGTCCCCAGGTTGGCGGCAGCCACCAAGGCTATTCCGAGGAGGATGGCGAGCAGTGGTGCACTCCAGATCTCCCTGAAAAAATCGCCGGGGGTCTGGCAGGCGTTACGGCGGAGGTAGGAGGGCAGTTGCCAAAGCAACAATCCCCGACGGGTGAAGAGCATTCGCATGCCCGAGCGCAGAATGGCATCCAAACTCATCACTGCGTCATAGGGCAGCAGTGCGACCGTCAGCAGTGCGGAGAAAAGCGGGCGACTTGCCGAAGCCCTGGTCAAAGAGAGATGTGCTGCCCAGTCGAGGTCTTGAGGCTTGCGGAAGAGGTCGATGAGCGGCGAAAGCAGGACTGGCACGAAGATGATCCCGGTTACCAAGGTAGTCCAAAACCAGGAGAAGGCCGGACCCAGGAGCCAGCCTCCTGCCAGCAGCAACAACAGTGCGGATGACACCAGGCTGCGGCGGAGATTGTCAAAAATTTTCCACATCGACAAGCCGGATAGCGGATTGGCCGGACGCGGCGCCCGCATACCGTTGGCGGTTGGGGCACCGGGTACCGACGGCAACAGCCAGCCGATAATCTGCCAGTCACCCCGAATCCAGCGGTGTCGACGGGAGACTTCTGCGGTGTAACTGCCAGGCAATTCTTCGATCAGGACGACGTTGGTCGCCAGTGCCGCACGGGCATACCCGCCTTCCAGTAAATCATGACTGAGGATGAGGTTTTCTGGAAAACGGCCATCAACCGCCTGGCGGAAGGCATCCACATCGTAGATGCCCTTGCCGATGAAGGAGCCTTCGCTGAAAATATCCTGATAGACATCGGACACCTCGCGCGTATAGGGGTCAATTCCAGAATCCCCAGCCATGAGTTTAGTAAATAGCGATTGACCGGCACTGGTCAGGTCGATCGCTACGCGGGGCTGAATGATCGCGTAGCCATCGACGATACGGCCCTTGTCGACGTCATACACGGCGTGGTTGAGTGGATGCGCCATATGACCGATCAGTGCCCGCGCCGTGTCACGGGGCAACTGGGTGTCGGTATCGAGGGTGATGACATAACGGATGCTGCCGAGGATGGACAGGTCGCCGACCTGCTCTGAGAATGCTGCCGCCTCCGCCGCCCCTCTCAGCAGCGCATTAAATTGTTCCAGTTTGCCGCGTTTGCGTTCGTAGCCCATCCACACCTGTTCAAATGGGTTCCAGACTCTGGGCCGGTGAAACCAATAAAACAGGCCGGGGCGATCATCAATATAGCGGGCGTTGAGGGTCTGAATAGCGACACGTGCGTAGTCGATTAATAAAGCATCTTCCGGTCTGGTCTGCTCTCCCGCATCCCGAAAATCCGTCAGTAACGCAAAGTAAATATTGGAATCGCGGTTTCCGAGGTAGCGGATTTCCTGGGCCTCCAGCAACGCGTCAATTTCCTGTGGCGAACTCAGCAGTGTCGGGATAACGACCATGCAGCGGTGCGCATCAGGAACACCCTGCGAAAAATCCATCTGCGGCAAGGCGCCGGGCGCCATAAAAAGAGTGATCAGGCGATTTACCAGAGAAACCGCCAAAGCCGAAATACTCACAACCCCGACCATGCCTAGCCACCAGACACGCCAGTCGGTGGGGCTGAGGCCCTCAAGAGGGACGCGCAAAATTAAACTGATCAGCACCGTCAACAGGAGTATGGCGCTGATATACAAGGAAAGGCGGAGATGATCGCCCATTTGTCTGGCCGCTGACCGCCATTCAAAATGGCAGCCCATCGCCAGATCAAGACGTTGCCGACCCCGATCCAGCAGGTAATAGCCGACATGCGCAGATCGATCTTCTCTGCCTGTTTGCTGCGATGCCG
>DAIAVG010000127.1 GCA_027445725.1 Acidithiobacillus sp. | reverse complement strand
GTTCGGGGCTGAGGCGCATGGCGTTCAATCCACCCTCAGGCCGGAGAGGTCGAGGGTGATGGCGTTGCCGAGCGCCGAACTGGCCCGCGCATGGGCCGGGGCTGGGCGGGGATGGGTGTAAACAAGTCCCCGAATGCAAGGCTGACCGCCGCGTTTACCTGGTTCAATGGTGATACGTTGGATGTCGTTCACAGCCCTTCCTCCACACTTTATAAGCGCTTCCTCAGCGCGCTCCGACCACAAATGGCTATGCCCCACGCGACTAATTTCTAAAGTATGGCTCATTCAAACGCACTTGCCAAAGCACGGCACGGTTTTCCTACTTCGGGCCGGAATAAAGCAACTCCAGGCATGCTCAATAAATCGCGGCCAGACCACATTGATCTCGGGTTGTCCGGAACAGAAAATAGGGCGATTGGTGTACAACGTAAGGGATCTTGGGCGTCAGTCCTCATCATGTCTCGTTTGATCAGGTATGATTCGGCGCAAAAAACCGTCGAAAAGCGGAACCTAAAGCAAGATCTACAGATATCTACTAGAATATAGCTAGTCTTAGATAGATATTGGTACCGATCCGGTGTACGAAGTCCAGGACATCGCGATAGCCCAGTTCATTTCTGCCACTTCCAGGTTCGCAGGGACAACGCGGCTGAGCCTGTAGCCTACTTCGGGCCGGAATAAAGCCAACTACCTCGGTCGCCAGTGCCGCTCGTTGCGTGTGCCGCTTGCGAGCGGTTCCCATCACCACGTCTTCCCTTTCTGCTGCTCCCAACTCCAGGCATGCGCAATCATCGCGGCCAGATCCGCAAAGCGTGGTTCCCAATTCAGGGTATTGCGCGCCTTTTGGCTGTCGGCCACCAACACGGCAGGATCACCGGGGCGGCGGGGCTGAACGTCGGCGGGAATGCCCCGACCGGTAACGCGCCGGGCGGTATCAATGACTTCCTGCACCGAAAAGCCCTGACCGTTGCCCAAATTAAAGGCATTGCTTTCCCCGTCGGCCAGCAAATGCTCCAAAGCCAGCAGGTGCGCGCCGCACAGGTCCCAGACATGAATATAATCGCGCACACAGGTGCCGTCTGCCGTTGGGTAATCGTCGCCGTAAATAGCTATCTGCGCCCGCCGACCGCTGGCCGCCTGCAACACGAGGGGGACTAAATGGCTCTCGGGATCGTGGCGCTCACCCAGTTCGCCTTCCGGGTCGGCTCCGGCGGCGTTGAAGTAACGCAGGCTGACGAAGCGCAGGCCGTAAGCACGGTCGTAATCCGCCAGCATTTCCTCCACCATGCGCTTGCTGCGCCCATAGGGATTGATGGGGCGCTGGGGATGCTGCTCGTCGATGGGGGTGTATTCCGGCTCCCCGAACAATGCCGCCGTGGATGAAAATATGAAGCGGCGCACGTTATGGCGGAGCATGGTTTCCAGTAGATTCTGGGTATTGGCGACATTATTGCGATAGTAGCGGGCGGGTTCGCGCATGGACTCGCCCACCTGACTGAGCGCCGCAAAATGCATCACGGCGGCAATGGGCGTCTCCCCGAAAGTCCGTTCCAGCAGCGCGGTATCCGCCAGATCGCCTACAAGCAAACGGCCATAGTGGGCGGCTTCCCGAAAGCCCGTAGAAAGATTATCCAGGATGAGCACTTCATGCCCACTCTGGACGAGCATCTTGGCCATGTGCGAGCCGATGTAACCGGCGCCGCCGACGACGAGGATAGGGTGCTTCATGAGGGATTATCCGATGCTTATGCGGCGTAGCGGAAGATTTTGAAGTATGGCTCATTCAAACGCACTTGCCAAAGCACGGCACGGCACGGCACGGTTTTCCGCTTCGTGCGTGCCGCATTGCTATTGTCTCTGGCTACAGGCTACAATTCCCGAAATTTTTGCGGGGGTTGAAAACATGCGTTCTGATCTTCTGAAGGTGGTCGTTGCTGTAGCCGGAGCACTGACGCTGGCGGGCTGTGCGCACAACGTGGGGAGCGGGGCACCCACTACTGCCGGTGCGGTGGCTCCCGCCCACTCTGCGGCTACGGCCGGTTATGCCGGCGAAGGCATCAACGGCCAGAATCTCAATGCCAACGGCCCCATCGGCGGGGGCAGCAGTGGCTTGACTGCCGCTGAGCTGGCCGCCTTGCCGCAGCATTTGCGGGTGCATTTCGGCTTTAATAGTGGATCTATGGATGCACAGGCCCAGCAGATTGCGACCCAGAATGCGCAGTTCATGGTGGCCCACCCCCATATCCAGGTCCGCCTGGAGGGGAACACCGATGATCGCGGTACCCAGGAGTACAACCTGGCCCTCGGCGAGCAGCGCGCCGAGACCGTGAAACAGTTCCTGGAATCCCAGGGCGTCAGCGCGGCGCGGGTCAGCACCGTCAGTTTTGGCAAGGACAATCCCTTGTGTACCACGAACGACTCTGCCTGCTGGGCAAAAAACCGTCGTGTGGACTTCGTTTACAGCGGTGGCTATAACGGCTGAACGCCAAGGAGAGTGCGCTGATGAAACGCTGGCATCTTTTTCCCGTCCTTTCCTTACTCTGCCTGAGCCCTTTCGCTCAGGCAGAGTCAACCGGCGAGAAAGTGCTGCAGTTGCAACAGCAGATGGCGGTCATGCAGGGCGAACTGAGCAGCCTGGTGACGGTTCAGCAGGCCAACAAGGGGAGTCAGAGCGCACTGGCTGACCTGCTCGGGCGCACCCAGCGTCTGGAACAGGACGTCCGCGATCTGCGCGGCGAACTCGACACCAAAACCCATGCCCTGCAAACCCAGCAGCAAGCTACTGCGGCCCAGGTACAGGCCCTGGCGGCGCAGCTTGCTGCGGCTGTGCCGAGTACGGCGGCAACCGCCAGCACCAGCAGCGCGGTCGGTAGCAGTGCCGCCGTCATCAGCCCGGCCGCCGCGGTCGCTACTGCAGCGAGTAATACGTCCGCGCCCTC
This sequence comes from Acidithiobacillus sp., assembly GCA_027445725.1. The sequence goes on along the minus strand of DAIAVG010000127.1, from coordinate 1,886 downwards.
GGTCCAGGGTTTGGGGCAGGCCGATTATCAGCGAGCTTTCGATCTGCTGCGGCAGGGCAAGTACGGATCCGCCGTCACCGGACTGCAGGGCTTTATTCAGAAATATCCGCAGAGCAGCCTGGTGCCTGACGCGTACTACTGGCTCGGACAGGCGCAGTATGTGCTGGGCCAGAATGACGCTGCCCTGAAGAGTCTCCACGCCGTGCAGGCGCGCTTCTCCCAAAGCAGTAAGGCGCCGGAAGCCCTGTTGCGCATGGCGGAAATCTATCAGGCCATCGGCCAGCCCGGCAAAGCCCGCGTTGTCCTCGACAAGATCATCAAGCAATATCCGAGCACGCCATCGGCCCAGAAGGCTGATGCGCAGTTACAGGCGTTGCCCGCCGGAAAGTGATGGAGGGGCGACTCCGCATCACGGAAATTTTCCACAGTCTGCAAGGGGAAACCCGCAGTGTCGGGCGTCCCGCGACGTTTGTGCGTCTCACGGGTTGCCCCTTGCGTTGCCATTACTGCGATACGGCCTATGCGTTTCATGGCGGCGAATGGCGGCAGATCCCCGAAATTCTGGAACAGGTGCGCACGCGGGGAAACCGGCTGGTGGTGGTGACGGGTGGCGAACCGCTGGCACAGGCCGATGTGCTGCCGCTGATGACGCAGCTTTGCGATGCGGGCTATGAAGTCTTTCTGGAAACCAGCGGTGCCCTTTCGCTGGCGGGGGTAGATGCCCGGGTGGTGAAGGTGCTCGACCTCAAAAGCCCTGATTCCGGGGAGTGCGAACGCAATCTCTGGGAAAACCTGCCCTTACTCAACCCGCACGACCAGATTAAATTCGTGCTGTGCAGTCGTGCCGATTACGACTGGGCCAAAGAGGTGCTCGTGCGGGAAGCACTGGCGGAACGCTGTGAAATACTTTTTTCTCCCAGCCATGATGCGCTCGCCTTGCGCGCGCTCGCCGAATGGATACTCGCCGATCATCTGCCGGTACGCTTGCAGATTCAGTTGCATAAACTGATCTGGGGCGACCTGCCCGGACATTGACCATGCCGACGCCTGCCATCGTGCTGCTCTCCGGCGGACTGGATTCCGCCACCGTGCTGGCGCTCATGCGCCGGGATGGCTTTGCGGTCCACGCCCTCTCTTTTGACTACGGGCAACGGCATAAGGAAGAGCTGCGCTATGCGGCACTGCTGGCGCAGTCCATGGGTGTCGCCAGCCATCGGGTGGTGCATATCGATCTGGCGGCCTTTGGCGGCTCGGCGCTGACCGACCCGCAACTCAGCGTCCCCGAGACCGGCCTGGCACCGGGCATCCCCATCACCTATGTGCCTGCGCGCAACACCGTCTTTTTGTCGCTGGCTCTGGCGCTGGCGGAAGTGCTGGGCGCCAGAGATATCTTCCTGGGGGTGAATAGTCAGGATTACAGTGGTTATCCTGACTGCCGCCCGGAATTTGTACAGGCTTTTGAGGCGCTGGCACAGGTGGCCACGCGCCTCGGCGATGAGGCGCGCGGGCCACGCATTCATGCGCCGTTGCAGTTTCTCAACAAGAGCGAGATTATTCGTCTTGGCAGCAGTTTGGGGGTGGATTACGGAATGACTCGCTCCTGCTACCAGTTGGATGCCGAAGGCCGCTCCTGTGGCCGCTGTGACAGTTGCCGCTTGCGCCGGGAAGGATTCCAAAAGGCGGGGATCGCCGATCCCACGCCTTATCAGGGGTCTTGAGCGCACAGCCCTTGCTGGGGCCGCGTCCCGTCCCAGCCCCTGTTTAATGGGACCAGGCCGGTTGGCTATCCCCTCCCGCGTTGCTGTGTAGTACGGCCATGGTCTTGCCGTCCAGGCTGACCTCGGCCAGCACTTTGTGCCCGCCGCGGTGGGTGCCGTAGAGGATCA
>DAIAVG010000126.1 GCA_027445725.1 Acidithiobacillus sp. | reverse complement strand
CGATTTTCCAGCTTCAAATGCGGCGTAGTCCGGGCGGATCGAAAGGCCCAGCGAGATCAACGCCGACGACGTGGTGGTGACACTATGACTGCAAAAACCACCTGTGGCAGAGGATTGGATGCGATAAGCCGCCGACAGGATGCCGGAATGACCCCAGCAATGATCCGGTCAGACGTGCAGAGCTTCGGCGCGAATGCGCACACCCAAGGCTTTGGCTACCTTGAGAATGGTGGCAAAACTGGGGTTGCCTTCTCCGGAAAGGGCTTTGTAGAGGCTTTCCCTGCCCATGCCGGCGTCATGGGCCAGCCGGGTCATGCCGCGCGCGCGGGCAACGGTACCCAGCGCCCTGGCGATGAAGGCCGCGTCATCCCCCGCCTCTTCAAAACAGGCGTCGAGATAAGCCGCGATGTCCTCTTCGGTTTTCAGGTGCTCGGCACTGTCCCATGTGTGCAATTCCAATTTTTCCATGATTCACCCCTCCAGTTGTCGTGCCAACTTCAATGCTAGGGCAATGTCGGCCGATTGCGTGGATTTTTCGCCTCCGGCCAGAAGCACGACGAGTTCCAGGCCAAACCGCTTGAAGTACACCCGATAGCCAGGACCGTAATGGATACGCATCTCGGATACGCCCTCTCCGACGGGTTCACAGTCGCCAAAATGGGCCAACTCCATGCGATCGATTCGCACCTGAACGCGCGCCCTCGCCCTGCGATCCCGCAGGCCATGGAGCCAGCGATCAAAAGTCGCCGTCGTTTTGATGCTGATCATGTGGAGGAGTGTATCCCAAATTATACACCTGTCAAGCCGCTGGGTCCGGTTGTGAGGAGTACGCCGCTCAGTTACCGTACAACCATCCCGAAGCCCGCCAGCAGGCGGTTCACCCAGGGTATCGAAATCACGGAGCCATATACTTCGGACTGGTATCGCAAAACACGATCCTCGGCGCTGCCCTGACGCCTTTCCACGCCAAGGCTGATCCAGTAGCAAGTGTATACCAACACACTGAACGCGAAGTCCCCAATTTTGTCCATTCCCGCTCCCAAATCGCTACTCGATCTCCGATCCCCGCTGCGGCTTTGCCTGTTCCTGTGCCTGTTTTTTCTGTCGTGCCCGTTCTTTCTCTTTTTGCTTGCGCCGATCCAGCAGCCGGCGATGCCATTCCGCCGCGAAGCCGGTGGCCGGGTCCAGCATTTCCTTGGGCGGATTCCGTCGTTCATGCGCCAATTGGTCATCCAGTGCCGCTTCGGGAATCTCCGTCCGCTTCCAGCTTTGGTCCGGGATCTCGATACCGTAATCTTTGACGGCAAGGCCACGGTCGAGGCCGGTGAGGGCGACGAGATGACGAAGCCCCAGATCCTGCCGTCCACGGGCTTTCTCTATCGACCCCGTCTGGTAGACGATGTGCGCCCGGTTATCGACGCCCTCGATGAGTACGAAACTGCGGTCATACTGCTCATCCAGTCCCGTACCCAGCACACGTCCCACCAGACGGTCGCCTGATCGTATCCTGGTGACCTGAGGCGGGCAGCGAGGCTCTGTCATCAAGGCCCGTGCCTCGGCCAGCATCTTCGTCCTGGTCTGCAATATCTGGAGCTCCTTGAGGGCCTTGTCCCAACCCGGCTCCAGCCGCCAGAGATTCGGTCCGATCTTGTCGGCTACACCAATCTCCACGAGCTTTTCCAGGCGGGCGAGCCGGAGTCGGCGGTTTTCGCGCTCTTTGTCATTCAATAAGTTGGGGGGCGACTCATCCACCAGTGAATAGCCTTGCAGGTGGCCGCTTTGCGGTGCGGGTGTCGCCTTGTCGAGAATCGCCCGATCCAGGGCGGTGAAACGCCGCTGATCCAGTTCCCGCTCCCGCGCCGCCTGAATTTCCCGTTCGCTGCGGTAGCCCAGGCTTTCCGTGAGAATCTCCTGGGCTGCGGCGCGCATTCCCCGACGAATCAGATCCGGCTCCAGTTCGAGCTTGCCCTTGCCGCGAATCAGCAGGTGAACATGGGGGTGGCTGGTGTTGTGGTGGTCGATGGCCGCCCACTCATAGTCTCGCCCGATCTGCCGCTGGATGCGCGCATTGAACCGGCGTGTCAGGTCCCGCAGGGCCTCTGGCCGGAGTGGATCTTCGGGTGCCAGAATGACCTTGAACAGGTGTGGATCGTTTTCCTCCTGCCAGGAAGACAAACGCGACGACAGGTTGACGTTATCGGAATCCCGGTCAAAGCCCTGGCCTTTCTCTCCGTCCTGCTGCGCGCCCTCGCGGCTCAGGTACTTGCCATGGGCTTGCCACTGATCCGGCCCCTTGCTGCGCACATAGGACACCTTGACCGTGCAGCGACGCCCCGCCTGCCGCAACGCCGGCCCCCGGGACGAGGGGGCCTTGTAGAAATTGCTCCCGACATGGGGAAGCAGGCGCCTGATCAGGGCGCGTGCAGCCCCGGATCCCTGTTTTCCCCTTGCCCGATGCACCTTGTTGTGAACACGGGAGGCGACCGGGCGGTTGTGCCCCCGCGGGGACCGGTCGGGAGAAATCTGATCATCCAGCGTTTCGGTGGACGACAGAAAGCGTCCGGAGCGCGTTTGGCCCGGGGGGGTTCCGGGCTTCATAGCATGGTCGTTAGCGGAAGCAGGATGCCCGCAAGAAATACCCCGATCGCCGCCAGTCTCCATATCGCTTGGTATTTCTCATCGCCGGCTTCCTTGCTCACCTCCCAGAGGATCGCTCCAGCCAGGGGAAGCAGGACCACCCCAACCGGGGCACCGAGAACTGCGGCGTCCATCCTGGAAAGAACACTGGCATGGGCAGCCGAGCCCCAGAATGGGTATCGGCCAGACCCGACGATGTAGCCATATCCCATACCCAGACCCGCCGCCAGCAGGGCCATTGCCCATCCCAGCAGGACGACGACCGAAGAATGGTGCGTCAGTGCATGACGGGTCACCCGGTCCTCCACAGTGGCCAGCAACCGTGTCATGTCCGGGTCGGAAATCATGATGTTCGCGGGGGCCGCTGGCAGACCGGCATCCTCATGCGGAAATGCTTTCCGAAGTTCATCAGACTCATCTGCGACAGTCGCCGGAAGATCCGGCGCCGAGGCAATGGGGGGCTGCGGATTTTCAGGAAGGCCTCCCTGCGACGGGCCATTCGCCCGCAACAGGAGATCCAGGCGATCACGGATCTCCGCGAGCAGGCTTTCGACATGGGCGGAGTAGCCCTCCGTAACCGACTGCGGCTCTGTCACCCTGGGGCTACGCCCTGCAGGAGGCTTGCGCCCTGCGGTGGACGCCCGCTTTGCATCTGCCGTCTCCCGCTTTCGCGGCGGGGGGACAGGTTCTGCCATCAGCTTTTGGCCTGACGCCTCCAGTTGTGCGATTTCGTCCAGTTCATCCATGGCCACACCCTGTCATCAAGAACATCGACAGGGTATAGATCAGCGCACAGGGGGATAACCAACCTCAGAGCCCGATGCCTTTGCCCTTGTCCACTTCCCGCTTCTTCTCCGGCGCCCGATATGGGGCAGCATCCTTCGACGGGCCAAGCTGATTCCCGCGCTCCTTGATCGCCCGTTCGTAGATGTCCCTGGCCATTGGACTGGCAGGCTCCAGGGCAATCCCACGCTCCATGGCAACTTTCACCGTCTCTTCCAGGAAGGCACGATTGCCCTGGAAGCGCACCGGCTCCCCAAACCGGTCCACGGCGGCCTTCAGGCCAACCTCGACCGCTTTTCGCCGCTTCTCCGCCGCTTCATGCCCCAAGCCCAGCATCGCGCGATTCGTCACCGTCACCTTGTCGCCATGATCCAGCACATAGGGCTTGCCTTTGGGATTGGCAAAAAGCACTTCCGGCGGGTTCTTGCGCTCGAATCGTGGCTTCTCTGGCGGCAGGAGCGGCTCAGGGGACTTCTGCGATGTCCCGGGCCAATCCGCAAGGGGGTCGGGTTCCGTTATCGTCTTTTGCTGCGCCTCCTGATCGGGCTTTTTCCCGGTCGCGTCAGCGAGTTCCGCTTCAACCGATTTTTCAGGCGCTGGCTGTGCGGGTTCCGCAATCTCTGGCCCTGCAGTCCCCTGGGTCAGAGCCTCTCCGGCCTTCAGGGCCTCGCCCTTCTCCTGCACCGGGTTCATGGATGGACTGAAACTCAGGCCCTCGGCATCATGCCCCTTCGCAGGGTGCAACCCCGGCCCAGCCCAGCGCCCCTCCTGCTCAAGACGCGCGTGGATCTGGTTGGCCACAAAGCCTTTGCTGTGCGGATTCTTTTCAATGAGATTCCGGATTTCCCGATGCAGCGGGTCATCCTGAGGAATGAAGGCGCGGTGTTCCGCGTCCATGTGGACGATGTGAAGCCCTGGGTTCTTCTCATCATTGCTGGCCACTACATCCAGTGGGCCGTAGGACAAAAGGTGATCCAGTTGTGCTGCCATGTGCCCTCCGCGCAAAATTGCCTCAACCATAGGCCGCCGCATCCCCCTGTGGATTCACGACGGCGGACTGGTACGACCGGATATCGACACCAAAAATGGCCGCTACTTCCTCGTCGGGAAGCTGATCGGCCACTCCGACCTGCCCGCCGATTCGGGAAAGATACTCCAGACTCTTGCGGACCACGGACAGATCTCCGGTTTCCGAGCGAAGATAAATCACCTCAGGCGATTCATCGCGAATCAGCGCCTCAATCGCCAGCTGATACGCGCCCAACCCCTGGGGATCGTCCACCGGACGTAGATGATCCGGGTGACCGCCAATCCACAGATTGCACTGGTCCTCCCTCTTCGGGGTTTGACGGGAACCCGTCAGCACCTTGAAAAATCCAAACATAACCGTCTCCTTACAGTTCTATGCCCAAAGCATGACCGGCAATCTGTTTGCCGATCTCCTTTTTCAGCGCCTTGCCGGGCGTTTCAAAACCCAGCTCTTCGGCCTTCTCGGCGAGCTTGTCCACACGCCGTTGTGCGA
>DAIAVG010000125.1:4687-4945 GCA_027445725.1 Acidithiobacillus sp. | reverse complement strand
AGCGCGTCCCCTGCCCGCAAATCTGTAGCCGGGTCGCGGAGTAGTTGAATCGCGACGGCGCAATCAGCGGAACTTATCACCCATATTTCAAAAGAACTCAACAGGGTGGCATCAAAGACCTCGCGGATGGCATCGGCCTGGGCAACATTCAACTCTTTCATCCGTACCCGGCGCGCCAGAAGGCTGGCAAACTCCACACGCGTCCAGTCCGACGTAACCAAAGTGCCATCGATGTGTCGCAGATAATTCTCGATGGCG
>DAIAVG010000125.1:0-4677 GCA_027445725.1 Acidithiobacillus sp. | reverse complement strand
CAGATAGACCATCAATAACCTTCATCACGGATTGCACGAATCATTTCGGTACTGGAGTGCCGCATTTTAGGCAATTGAGCTCGAAAATCAGCCAGGGATGGCAAGGGAATGATCGGATGCCGCACAGGAACAACTCGGGCCACCGGTTTGCCGCGCCGAGTGATCACCAACTCCTCACCCGCCTCCACCCGATCCAGGACGTGGCTCAAGTGTGCTTTGGCTTCGGCCAGTGCGATAGATGCAAAGGATTCCATAGGACGCCTTTTGTGGTCATGTAGATAGTCATATCAGTGTAGGTGTAATCACACAAAGGCACAAGGGCCGGCCGCTCAGCAAAGCCCGTGGACGGCTCTCGATAGATATACAACGCCGCTTAATTACCGATTACCCTGAAAATAGGGTATTCGACTATCTTGTGTATGACGTGCGGCGTGTTTATATCCAAAAATCGTAATGGCCTGTGTATGCGAATGTGCGGTCACACATCCATTGGTCCGTGCGCTGTCGGGTGCCGGATGGGCTGCACCGCGAGGCGCAGGCCCATCGTCTTGAGAATCGCCGACAGGCTGCGAGACTCTATGATACAGGGGCGTCGTCCGGGGAAGCCACTACGCGAACAGTTTCGCAATCTGCCCCATGGGCAGGAACAGACGCAATGGGGTTTGCTGGAACGGCTGGAAGTCGAAATGCCGATAGAAGCTCTCGGCCCGCTGGTCCTTGGCCTCCACAATCACCGCCATGGCCGCGATCTGTTGCGCAGCTTCCAAACTGCGGCGTAGGGCGTCTACGAGCAGGAACTCCCCCAAGCCCTGGCCACTGACCGAGCGGTCCACCGCCAACCTGCCGAGCAACGTTACTGGGAGTTGCCCGTAGCGCGGCAGATGCTTCATCAGGTCCGGCGGTAGTTCATCCACCGGGATGATGGATGATGATAAGGTATGGAAGCCGAGCACCGCAGGACTGTCCGACTGCGTTAATACAAAAGGCGCGGCGACGCGCTTCGCGGCGTCTTGCCGCGCCTGCACGCGCAGATAATGATTCATCTCGTCGTTGCCGCAATCGAAGGACTTGCGGTCGTGCGCCTTTTCAAGCGGACCAATGTGTTCAGGGACTAAAGAGAGCGCCAATCACGGCCCCGTTTTTTGACGGTAGCCCCGGACGGCCTTGCTGATGCGCGCGCCCGGTTCGGATGGTGCCAGCAAGGCGTTCACAAAGGCGACCTGTTCCTCGCGGGACAGGCGGATGACTTCGTGCTCCTGCACGATCCTGGCCGCCGCTTCCTGGGTACTGTCGATGACGAGTTCGCTCAAGGTGCGCCCTGTCAGCGAGGCGGCCCGCTGGAAAAAGTCTTTCTGGTCGCTGGAGACGCGCGCTTCCAGGCGCGCATTGCGCGGCTTGTCGTGCGTTTCAGGCGTGTTCAGCATGGGCGGCCCCGTTAGGATGGATTTATGACTACAGGCTCAGTGTACGCCATTTGTCCGTACTCATCAAGATATAGCGCGTGCGTTGTTGCACGACGCCTTGGCAATAACTGACCCATTCAAGTATCCTCGGAAAAATCATGGAGCGCTTTCTGAGTATGCCCTGGATGGAAGCCTATGCAGCGCATTGCAGCGCCGATGAGGCACTGGCGGCAGCGCTGAAAGGATTTAACGCCAGCATCGAAGAATACGGCTGGCTGGACAGAGAATACCCCAATGTCTACCTCACCTTGGTCAATGGTCTACCGCAAAGCGTCTCGGAAACCCTCCCGAAAAAAGCCCAACTGCGCGTACATGCCAGCCGAGAAACCTGGATGCGTATTCACCAGCGGGAACTCAGCGGCAAAAAGGCGTTTCTGAGCAAGCGCCATGGACTACGGCGCCCGTCTCGAGGGCGGAGGCGCTGGTATTACCATGTTCGTGAGATGCATGCGATGATCTGACCCATAGCCGTGTTTCAAGGAAAGCTGGCCCTCACCGCCATCATGATAGCAAAAAGCCCCCTGTAACAGGGGGCTGACAGCAGATCAAATGGTGACCCATACTTACAATTCTATGCCTTCATGCTCCATGGCCTCGAAATAATCGCTAACGCGGCCATCCGGGACGGTGACCTTCAACGCCCAGATCATGCAGATAATGGCCAGAATGGCTACCAGCACTATGGACAGGTAGAAAGGAATATCCCCTGTGCCCCCCAACACTTTGGGTCCAAACCAGGAAAGTACCCAGAGCCCGATGAAATAGGGGAATATCCAGGTGATGTGTGCGAAGCCGAGAGGCTTATCCCCGGATTTGCCACGAATCTGGTGTACAATCCAGTACACGAAGAGAATGGCAAACAGTATGCCAAAAATGTAGGAAAGTGCCTGCAAACCACCCCAATAAGCGACCAGCGAGGACAAAACGAAGGCAATAGGCGCAATAACATACGCTCCCCAAAGGCGGAAGGGCCGGCGCAGATCCGGAACGGAGCGCCGTAACTGCAACAGGACGATGGGGCCAATGCCGTAGGTGATGACCGAAATGGTGGTAATGAACCCCACCAGCTTCTGCCAGGAAGGAAAGGGCAGAAAATACAGGCAGCCAATCACATAAGCGACAATCACACCCACCCAGGGTACGCCCTCTTTGCTGATTTTGGTGAAAAAACTTGGACCCGCCTTGACTTCACCATTAGCCACTACGGCGCGAGCTGCCGAGGTGGCATAAACGAGAGCCGTACCACCTGGAGAAATGAGTGCGTCGGCATAAATCAGCACCGCCAGCCAGGTGATACCCAGCATCCCGGCAACCGCCGCGAATGGGCCAAATACACCGGTAAAGCTGAGCTTGGTCCAACCATGCGTCAATTGATCGGGGGGCATGCTGACCAGGAAGGCCCATTGCAGACCTACATATATCAACGCACCAATCAGAATGGCGCCAATGACCGCCATCGGAATGTGTTTACCCGGATTTTTACTTTCTCCGCCCAATTCAATGGCCTGTCTGAATCCCAGATAACTGAAGACAATGCCGGAAGATGCCACGGCCACAAACATGCCGTGGATGTTTTCCTTCATATGAATGATATGAAGGTTTTCCGGATGGTAGGAAAACAACACCAACACAATGATCGTCAGGACGGGAACCGCCAGCTTCCACCAACCAAGACCGGTAAATATCTGTGCGACGCGTCTTATACCCAGAAAATTGAGCAAAAACATGATGCCCAGCAGAACAAAAGCAGAAATCACACCAAGCCCGCTGAGAAGGCCCGTGTTTCCCTGTAAAAGGCCGGGAATATAGTTGTTGGCATAGGTGAGTACCGCCACGACTTCTACGGGGGCAATCGCAATATAGAACATGAAGAGCAGCCAGGCCCAGATTTTACCCAGCAGATCACCATGTACGACATTGGCGATATGCGCGGCGGCGCCGGCGCGAGGGAATAAGGGGCCAACCTCGGCGTAGGTCAGTCCCAGAAACAAGATGGTTACGGCGCCGATGATCCATGAATAAATGCTGAGTGGGCCGGCAATCTGCGCCGCATCCAGTGGACCAAATAGCCAACCGGACCCAATGATGCCCCCCAGACTGGCGAATATCAGTCCTGAAAAACCCACCTCTCTTTTTAATTTACCCACCATTTAATATACCTCTTATGTTGCTAGAAATAGAGAATATGTGTCTAAAACATATGCTCATTTGTCATTACAGCAGGATACCGGTGTTCAGCATGGCGACAAATTGATTGGGCTGGTTGCCATTTTGCCCAAATGCTTCTCCAGCAGTGAGATGGTAAGCATGTACATAACTCAGATCGCCTTCAACGAACCAATGCTTATACTGATAAATGGGGGTAAGGGTGAGTGATACGGCGCGACTCCCCGGTCCATAACCCATCTCGTTGCCGACGAGTGTCGTCTGGCTACTGCCAGTTCCGAATGTCCCGGTATCACTATACGCCATATAATCCAGTCGCGCGCTGAGGGAGTAATGCTTCGTGAAGGCGTAGTTGCCATCGATACTGGCAGCATATTGGTTACCGTCGTTCAGATTGGCAAAATCCCTGCCATTGAGCAGTTTTTGGTACTGAAGATAGGCGAACATATTCCACTTTGTACCGCTGTAGCTGTAGCCAAGCAGATAGAAGTCTGAGTTATCGAGAGGGCCTATATAGCTGGTATGTCCTAAATTACCTCCTCCCTGAAAATAAAATGTACTGCTGGCCGTGGGAGAATAGGTGAGTTGCCCAACTGCCCAATTGAAGCGTTTGGAGTAGTAACCATCGGTCCAGGCGAGGGAGGCTGAAAAAGGACCGGCACTATAGTTGGCCTGGATTCCACGACTGACGGTCTGTTGTTGCCATCCACCCAGTCCAAATTGTACGTTGTAAGAATTGGAAATCAGTCCAGTCAGCGGGGTGATACCCGTAATAGCGGGAAGCTTGCCAATTTGTACATTGAAGTTCTTGCTTGGTGTGATTTGTAGATAAGCGAGTGGGAGTGGACCAAAGAGGTTGGTTGCGGTTCCCGTAGACATTGCAGGTTGTCCGACGCCATATAAATTATAGGCACCCGCTTCCAGGTAGAATTGTATGAGCCCGTGGTTTTTCGCTACGGAGACCAACCCATCCGTGACGTTGGCGCTGAAGTACTTGCCAGCGGGGCCTGATTGGTCAAAGCGGTTACTTTGTGCCCGTCCGTTGACG
>DAIAVG010000124.1 GCA_027445725.1 Acidithiobacillus sp. | reverse complement strand
GAGATTGTGGCTGAACCCCAGGTTGACCGAATGGAATGCCGGAAGGGGGACCCGTCGGCAGGTATCTCTTTTTGATTTTGAGGACGCTACGGCGTGTTGAGGAAATACCGTTTTGTGTTGGATGCCGATGGCGTATTGTTGAATTTTGACCGCGCCTGGCGCGGCTGTACTGAGAGGGTGCTGGATCGCCGCATGGAAGTCGTTGATCCTGTTTACGACCTGGGCGCCCGATATGGCTTACCCACGGCATCTGTCGCCAAAGCGTGGGCCGCGTGGGATGTCACAGAGGGTTGGCGCCGGGTACCCCCGATTCAGGAAGGGATCACTGTTGCCCGGATGCTTTTGGACATGGGTCATTCGGTGACGGTGTTGACCTGCCTGCCGAATGAGTATGCCGAGCAGCAGCGGCGATGGTGTTTGGACCGCTGGGGTCTATCCGGCGCGCAGATGATCGCCGTGCGTGCCACAAAGAAGGGAGGGCTATCACAGTGTCGCCCGCATTTCTTCGCAGACGATCTTCTGGTTCACTGCGTGGAGGCCCGCGATGTGATGGTGCCATTCATTGCCCGAATTCGGTATTGCGAGCAGGAGGAAACTCCCGATGGCATCCATGAATTTGGCGGGCTGGAAGAAGCGGTGGGATCGTTTTTCCGGCAAGTGGGTTATCCCCTGCCACGGCTTGGCTGACCCATAGTTGATCTATACCACAATGGACTGATATTCAGGAGGGAACGCGGATATGTCGGGTGTCAATAAGATGATCTTGTTGGGGTATCTCGGGCAAAACCCAGAGATGCGATATATGCCAGATGGGAAGGCCGTGGCGACGCTTTCCATTGCAACGAGCGAGTCCTTCAAGGATCGTGATGGGAATCGCCAGGAGCGCACAGAGTGGCACCGTGTTGTACTTTGGGGCCGCTTGGCAGAGATTGCCGGGGAGTACCTCAGAAAGGGAAGTCAAGCCTATGTTGAGGGCCGGATTCAGACCCGGAAATGGACCGACCGGGATGGACAGGATCGATACACCACTGAAATTGTGTGCGACCGCCTGAATCTCATTGGTGGGCGCCATGATCCTGAATCTGGAAACAGTGCAGGCACCCATCGCGGACAGTCCGGATCTGGTGCAAGCGCCCTTCCCCCTGCAGGCCCTGACCCTCAGTATTTGGGGGACGACCCGGACGACGAGATCCCGTTCATCACCTGCGCAGTGGTGGAGGGTGTTGACCGCCACCGGCGCCGGGCAGAACGATGGCTGTAAGCTATCCTGCCAGACGCTGATCTATACCCCTGTGTTGTAGCGGTTGTTTTGCGGCTATTAGCCAGCCCCGTGCTGGCTTTTTTGGTTAATTGCATCCTGGCCGGGCAAGGGAGAATTGAAAATGAAGCAGTTTTCTATGAAAGGTCTTAAAAACCACAAGGCTGTAATTGGAAAGACCAGATATGGGATGATAACTATTCAAGAACAAGGCAAGCCGTTTTTTACATTCCATCCTGCCGATAAGGCGAACATAGAGGCGAAAAAGTCTAACAACTACTTTATGGTGGCGAACCATTTCCAAGACTAATCCGGGAACCAATCACGTATATCGCGTTTTCCGCGCGGCGCACAGACACTATCAGTAAGCATAAAAAACGCACGCTGCACATTTTCATAGAAACCAACGCCCAAACCACCAGATACCCCATACAGTTGGTGGGGAATATCTGGTGTAGAGCAATACGAAGGATCATCAAGGGTATGTAAAGTACGACATACTATTGGTCGATATTCATATATTCCACATTCACCTTTTTTCAGCAAGAATGGACAATCCGAGTTATGATTAGTTGTAATAGAATTACCAATATCAATATTCTTATTGGTTTTTAGAGAGATATATTTAGCCTCTAGGCGACCAACCACAACATCATATTTGCAACAATGACTGCACCCCTTTTGGCAAACTGAGAAAGATGAAAATAATTCATCCGCAAATCTCTGCATTGCAGTATATATTGCAGATATTTTATTTTCTATTGAATTTTTCCGTTAATCTCACTTTCAAGAAATATTCCGATATCATCCATCAGCTTGTTTGGTATTTTTGGCAACTTAACCAAGTCTTCTTTTTTTCTAAATTTCACTTTCGCTTGCCGCTTATCACTGGCGGATTTCATAGTTGGTTCCTTGTTGCATGCTTGGCACCAATGGTGCCATCTCTGGATTTATGGGTCTGCAATATGAACCTTCAATAACGACTTGAGAAACCAGTTCAGGCAGGCAGTCTTCGTCCGAGCAGAATGAAGGAAACTGATGCAAAAAAATGTTCAGATATTGGTAATAATATAATTGACATTAGCTGGTTATGGAATAGTATGTTCCACTAAGGAATCTCTGCACAACTCAATCTGATATAATCTGAGCCATAGCAGCAAGGGACCGGAGGCAATACACATGGCAGGGCAGATGACGTTTGCGGAAAACGCAGGGTTGGAACGCCGGCACAAGGAGACCAAACGAGAGCGTTTCCTCCGGGAAATGGATCAAGTAGTTCCTTGGCAACGGCTGGTTGCCCTCATTGAGCCCTGCTATCCCAAGGCCGGTCCCCGTGGGGGGCGCAAACCCATGCCCCTAGAACAGATGCTGCGCATCCATTTCTTGCAGCAGTGGTATGCCTACTCCGACCCTGGCATGGAAGAAGCCCTGCACGAAATTCCCTTGCTGCGCTCCTTTGCCGGCATCGACACTGGCCGTGACCTGATCCCCGACGAGTCCACCATTCTGCGTTTTCGTCGCCTGCTGGAAAAGCACGGCTTGGCGCAACAGATTTTTGCCGAGGTCCAAGAACTGCTGGACGCCGCGCACCTCATTCTCCAGGAAGGCAAGATGGTGGATGCCACCCTCATTCATGCCCCCAGCTCCACCAAAAACCGTGACCACAAACGGGACCCGGAGATGCATCAAACCAAGAAAGGGAATCAGTGGTATTTCGGCATGAAGGCCCATGTGGCGACGGACACCCAAGGCCTGGTCCAGAGCGTTGAGGTCACGGCTGCCAATGTCCCGGACCATCAAGTGTTGGAAGACCTACTCACCGGCGACGAGCCAGTCGTTCTGGCGGATCGAGGCTACGACTATCCCCAGGTTCACGAATTTCTGAAAGGGCACGGCATTCAGGATGCCGTCGCCCGGCGGCGTTATCCGGGTCAGCAAAAGGGGCTACAAGCCCTGCAGCGCTTCAATCGTAGCGTGGCACGCCTTCGCGCACGGGGGGAACATGCCTTTCGCGTCTTGAAGTGCCAGTTTGGCTTCCGCAAGACCCGCTATCGAGGACTGACCAAGAATGGCGCTCAACTGACCACACTGTTTGCCCTGGTCAACCTCTACATGAAGCGACGAGAGCTATGCTGGCTAGAGGCGTAATCCGTCCAAAGAGGGGAAAATGGGCCAGCGCAGAGGCCGCAGGGTGCCCTTTTGCCCCTCTGGGGGCGAAAATGACGATTTTCGTCGCCGAAAGTCGATCTGTGTGTCAAACGCTATGCAAAACCCGACGATTTTTAGGGCCAGTTCAGAGGTTCCCTAAGGAGTTTCTGATCTAGGGCTCTGGTATACTGATTGGCGTCAGGGATGCGGAGGAAAGTGACATGTCTGGGCAGATGACCTTTGCGGAACAGCAGGATCTTTCCCGTCGCCGGAAGCAGACCAAGCGGGAGCGCTTTCTGGCGGAGATGGACGCCGTCGTTCCCTGGGCACGGCTGGTGGCCCTGATTGAGCCGCACTATCCTCGCGGTGGCCGTGGGCGCAAACCGATGCCATTGGAGCGGATGCTGCGCATTCACTTCCTACAGCAATGGTACGCCTATTCCGATCCCGGCATGGAGGAAGCACTCTATGAAATCCCGCTGCTGCGACAATTCGTAGGCATCGATCTGGGCCGAGACTGGGTTCCCGATGAAACGACCATTCTCAAATTCCGGCGCCTGCTGGAACGCCAGGATCTGGCTTCGGCCATCTTCGCCGAGGTGCAAGGGGTCCTGCGAGAGAAAGGTCTGCTGCTTGCCGAAGGCAAGATGGTAGACGCCACCCTCATCCATGCGCCGAGTTCCACCAAAAATCGGGACCAGAACCGGGATCCAGAGATGAGCTCGACGAAGAAGGGTAACCAGTGGTACTTCGGGATGAAGGCCCATGTGGCGACCGATCTGCAAGGCGTCGTCGAGGCGGTGGAGGTCACGGCGGCGAAGGTCCCGGACCACCAAGTGCTGGACCGATTGCTGACGGGAGAGGAAGCGGTAGTCCTTGCCGATCGGGGGTATGACTATCCGTCGGTCCATGAGTGCCTGGCCAAGCAAGGAACCCAGGATGCTGTGGCCTTGCGTCGATATCCGGGGCAAAAGACCGGATTGGCCGCTCTATAATGTTATAATCGGAGCGTGGCGCGGATACGGGCCCTGGGGGAGCACGCCTTTCGGGTACTGAAGTGCCAGTTCGGCTACCGCAAGACCCGCTATCGTGGACTGGCCAAGAATGGCGCCCAGCTGACCACGCTGTTTGCCCTGGTCAACCTCTACATGAAGCGACGAGAGTTATGCTGGCTACAGGCGTAATCCGTCCAAAGAGGGAAAATGGGCCAGTGCAAAGGCCGCGATTTCCCTGTTTGCCCATCCGGGGACAAAAAATGACGATTTTCGTCACCGAAATGGCTCCATGTGTCAAAAGCCGTGCAAACCCCCACAATTTTTGTGCCAGTTCAGAGGCTCCCTAAACCGATGAAGGAGCCTCGACCAATGAACAGTGGAGTGGCGGTTCACATCTCTCGGGGCTTCGGGGGCCTGAAGGAGGGTCAGCCTAGTTTGTTCTGGAAGACAGAACAGCGATTGTTCGAGGAAGCGACCGCGCTGGTGACGCCGTCGCGCAATCCGGTATCGACTTCATGCCGTTTAACCCATTCATGCAAGGTATGGGGCGAA
>DAIAVG010000123.1 GCA_027445725.1 Acidithiobacillus sp. | reverse complement strand
CGACGCCGGCGGCGCGGAACGAGGCGGTGCGCACTGTGCCGACCACTTTCGTATCGGCGGGGACTTCCACGGTGACAATCGCGTTGCCGGCGTAAATCGGGCGGCGGAAGCGATGAGGGCCTTCCACGGCCATGATGTCACTCACCTGCCCCGCGTCCAGCGTTTCATACTTCAGCAGGGCCCGGGCCATGGCCTCGACCTTGTCGCGATTTTCCTCAATCAGTTTACGGGCAATGCCGTAGCGCTCCTGGATAATATCGCGCACCTCTCCGTCCACGGTTCTCGCCGTCTGCTCGGAGATATTGCTGTGCTTGGTCATTTCCCGACCAATGAACACCTCTTCCTCTTTTTCACCAATGACCATCGGCCCGATGCCGGACATGCCCCACTGGGTCACCATGCGCCGCGCCAGGTCGGTGGCACGCTCAATGTCGTTACCCGCGCCTGTCGTCATCTGGTTGAGGAACACTTCTTCCGCAATGCGCCCACCCATGAGAATGGAGATGTTACAGAGAATTTCCTGACGCTCGTAGTTAAAACGATCCTCCGTCGGCAACTGCATGGTGAGCCCCAGGGCCCGGCCGCGCGGAATGATGGTGACTTTATGCACCGGGTCCGTGCCCGGCAGCAGCTTGGCGACCACCGCATGACCCGACTCGTGATAGGCCGTGGTTTCCCGCTGCTTATCGCTCATGACCACCGACTTGCGCTCGGCACCCATCATGACCTTGTCTTTGGCATCTTCAAAGTCATGCATATCCACCAGACGCTTACTTTTACGGGCTGCCATCAGCGCCGCTTCATTGACCAGATTGGCCAAGTCCGCGCCGGAGAAACCAGGGGTACCCCGGGCAATGACCTTGGGGTCTACGTCCGGGGCAATCGGCACCTTACGCATGTGCACCTGCAGAATCTGCTCGCGCCCGCGAATGTCCGGCAACGGTACGGTGACCTGCCGGTCGAAACGACCGGGCCGCAACAGCGCCGGGTCCAGCACATCCGGACGGTTGGTGGCGGCAACAACAATAATGCCCTCAGTACCCTCGAAACCATCCATCTCCACCAGCAACTGATTCAGGGTCTGCTCGCGTTCGTCGTTACCGCCACCCAGACCAGCACCGCGCTGACGACCCACCGCGTCGATCTCGTCGATGAAGATAATGCAAGGAGCATGCTTTTTAGCCTGCTCGAACATATCGCGAACCCGCGATGCGCCGACACCAACAAACATTTCCACAAAGTCGGAGCCGGAGATAGAGAAGAAAGGTACCCGTGCTTCGCCCGCAATCGCACGCGCCAGCAAGGTCTTACCAGAACCCGGCGAACCCATGAGCAATACGCCCTTGGGAATCCGTCCGCCAAGGCGCTGGAATTTCTGCGGATCGCGCAGGAATTCAACGATCTCTGCAAGCTCATCCTTGGCTTCTTCAATGCCCGCCACATCGGCAAAAGTGACCTTATTGTTTTCCTCCGTCAGCATCCGTGCCTTGCTGCGACCGAAAGTCATCGCTCCCCGACCGCCCGCGCCACCACCGCCCATCTGGCGCATGAAGAAAATCCACACACCGATCAGCAACAGCATCGGGAACCAGGAGATGAGGATAGAAAGCAGCAACGATTGCCCTTCCGGCGGCTTGACCGAAATCTTCACCCCGGCAGCCAGCAGTTGGGGAACGATTTGCGTGTCGTTTGCCGGAGTGTAGACGCTGAATTGCTGCCCGGAACTGAGGCTGCCATTCACATGATTACCGTTGATGGTGACATCGGCGACCTGACCCTGCTTGACACTATTCACGAAGGTCGAGAAATCCATAGCCTGGGCCGGCGTCGAACTGCTCGTATTGAGGTTCTGAAACACCAGCATCAGAATGACGCCAATCGCCACCCACAACAGCACATTTTTTAAGACATTATTCATTCGCACACCCCCCAAACGGGAGAATTAGACTGATTATAAGACCAATATATCGTTCGATGTTAGCCTTCCCAAGACCACCTGACAAGAGCAGGGTTCTCAACCTTGTGTTCCACCCACGGTCAGATCACGGATTTTCAGCGTCGGCTGCCCAACACCTACGGGCACACTCTGGCCATCCTTGCCACAGGTGCCCACTCCCGTATCTAGTTGGAGGTCGTTGCCGATCATTTCAACCCTGGTGAGCACATCCGGGCCGTTGCCAATCAGGGTGGCGCCTTTGACTGGCCGGGTTATCTTCCCATTTTCAATAAGATAGGCTTCAGAGGCGGAAAAAACGAACTTGCCGTTAGTGATATCCACCTGACCACCCCCGAAGTTGACGGCATAGAGCCCACGCTTAACGCTGGCGATGATTTCCTGGGGATCGCGATCCCCGGCCCGCATGTAGGTGTTGGTCATCCGCGGCATGGGCAAATGCGCGTAGGATTCGCGACGCCCATTACCCGTCGACCGCGTCCCGGTCAGGCGCGCATTGAGGGTATCCTGCAAGTAGCCTTTGAGGATGCCATCTTCAATCAGCGTCGTGCACTGGGTCGGGGTTCCTTCATCATCGACGTTCAGGCTGCCGCGGCGGCCATCCAACGTACCATCATCGACAACCGTGACGCCCGGCGCCGCGACCCGCTGGCCGACCCGGCCACTGAAGGCGCTGGTACCCTTGCGGTTGAAGTCACCCTCCAGACCATGGCCAATGGCCTCATGCAGCAATATGCCCGGCCATCCCGGCCCGAGGACCACTTCCATGCAGCCGGCGGGGGCCGCCTCCGCCTCCAGATTGACGAGAGCCTGACGCACGGCCTCCCGGGCAAAGTCTTCAGCCATGTCGCCCTGAAGAAAAGTCTGATAATCGTAACGACCGCCGCCACCAGCACTGCCCTGCTCGCGCCGACCGCCCTGCTCGACAATGACGGAGACGTTGAGGCGCACCAGGGGGCGCACGTCGGCAGCCATGGTGCCATTGAGGCGCGCCACCAGCACCACCTCAAAACGGGCACTCAGGCTGGCCATCACCTGAACGATGCGCGGATCACAGGCCTGGGCGACCCGTTCCACGCGTTCCAGCAGGGCGATTTTCTCGCTATTGGGAAGAGAAGCCAGAGGATCGACAGGCGGATAGAGCGCCAGCCCCTGATGCTGCTGCCAGATCAGCCCTTTCTCCTGTCCCGGATGATGGACAATGGCGCGCGCCGCATCTGCCGCCGTCAGCAAGGCATCCACGGCGATTTCGTCAGAATAGGCCAGACCCTGACGTTCACCGCTCACCGCCCGCACACCCACGCCTTGTTCGATAGAGTGACTGCCCGACTTCACGACCCCTTCTTCCAGACTAAAGCCCTCGCTGCGGCTGTACTGAAAATACAGGTCAGCATCGTCCAGGGCGCGATGGGAGAGGCGACCGAATACTTTTTCCAACTCCCCTTCGCTGATTCCGCCGGGAGCAAAAAGAGTGGCGCGGGCAATTTCCAAGGCTGAGACAGTCATGATGTTCCTTCCTGACAGAGAATGTGATCAGTATCGCCCAACCGGTGGTTTAGAACAAGTCCAAATTCATAAACCGACAGAGATACCCTGCCCCCGCCCACGGACAAGAGATAAAATTTCATTGTTAAATGATACTCCTGGCTAGGTTATCCACATCTTTTGCCAGACTTGCGCACGACATTATGCACAAGATATGGTTGACACCGACAGAATCAGGTCTATATTTAGTGCTTGGGCGCTCTGCGATCCGTTTTGCACTTCGCCCCGGCGTATCCCTTCACGCCGCCTCGCTGTTTGCGTTCAACTATCGCCCCGATCATAGGAGTTGCCCATGTCCAAACCTGCCGCCCAAGCTATCGTCAGCAACCCTGCCTACGACCCCTCCGAAGCGAGCCACTACAAAGTCATCCGTCGCAACAACGCGATGGTCAATTTTGACGCCAGCAAGATTCATATCGCTGTGACGAAGGCCTTCCTGGCCGTGGAAGGCGGCAGCGGAGCGGCGAGCGCGCGCGTCCGTGACCTCGTCAGCCGTCTGACGGAACAGGTGATTGAAGCACTGAAACGGCGCCAGCCGGGGGGCGGCACCTTTCACATTGAAGACATTCAGGATCAGGTGGAACTGGCGCTCATGCGCGCCGGCGAACACGAAGTCGCCAGGGCCTATGTGCTTTATCGCGAGGAGCGCGCGCGGGAACGCCGCCAGCAAGCTGTGGCGGGGACCCCAGCCGAGGTCCCGGTTATTAAGGTCAGCCATCTGAATGGCAGCCAGCGGGCACTGGACATGGCACGACTGCGCGCCGTTATCGAAGAAGCCTGCAGTGGCCTGGGCACCGCGGTGTCGATAGATGCCATCCTCGGCAACACCGTCAAAAATCTCTACGACGGCATTAGCGAGGATGAACTGTTTCAGGCCCCCATTCTTGCCAGCCGGGTGCTGATCGAGCGCGATCCCGCCTACGCCTATGCCTCGGCACGTCTGCTCCTCGACCGCGTACGCTGGGAAGTGCTCGGAGAAGCGGCGACTCAGGCAGAGATGGCCGCACGTTATCCCCAGTATTTCCGCGACTATCTGCAAACCGGCATCCAGAATGAGCTGATCGACCCGCGTCTGGGGCAGTATGATCTGGAGCGCATCAGCGCCGCACTCAGGCCGGAGCGGGACCTGAACTTCCAGTATCTGGGCATGCAGATTCTGTATGACCGCTACTTTTTGCATGTGCGGGAGCGTCGCATCGAATTGCCGCAGGCCTTCTGGATGCGGGTGGCCATGGGCCTGGCGCTCAATGAAGTCGACCGCGAAACCCATGCCATTGCCTTTTATGAGGTGCTGTCCAGCTTCGACTTCGTCAGCTCGACACCGACCTTATTCAATGCCGGAACCTTGCGCCCGCAGTTGTCCAGTTGCTTCCTGACCACCGTGGGTGACGACCTGGATGACATCTACGAAGCCATCAAAGAAAACGCCATGCTCTCCAAGTTCAGCGGCGGGC
>DAIAVG010000122.1 GCA_027445725.1 Acidithiobacillus sp. | reverse complement strand
CTCTAGAAGAGTACCAGCAAATGCGCAAGGATCTGGAAGGGTAAGGAGGAAGATTACATGAACGTTGACATGCAAGAGGCTTTATTCCCAGCGACAATCATGCCTGACCCAGACTGGTGGCAAGCGCTGTGGCCCGATCCCTTGAGGGTCGTTCAGGATCTTGGCGTGACAACAGGAATGTCGGTCTTGGACCTTTGCTGCGGCGATGGTTATTTCACTGCTGCCCTCGCCAAACAGGTGGAAAACGGTGAAGTCTTCGGTCTTGATCTCGACAAGCAAATGCTTGCTGCCGCTGAATCGGCGTGCGCCGGGTTGAGGAACTGTTCTTTTTTGCAAGGCGACGCCATGGATCTGCATCAACTGCTCCCGAAGCCGGTAGATTATTGCCTCATGGCCAATACTTTTCACGGCGTGCCCGAGCAGACAGCGCTGGCCCGGGAGATCGCCCGTGTCCTGAAGCCAGGCGGTCTTTTCGCCGTCGTCAACTGGCATGCCTGCCCGCGGGAAGAAACTCCGGTCCTGGGACAGGCACGCGGACCGCGCAGGGAACTGCGCATGACGCCGGAGCAGGTGAGAACTGTGGTAGAACCCGCTGGCTTCCAACAGGTAGACGTGATTACGTTGCTCCCCTATCACTACGGTAGCATTTTTCGACTTCGTGGATAACGGAGAACCCGGAACTGCCCAGGAATTCTGTTGGCAGTGACAAATCTGAGTAATTTAGGAGAGTGGTCATGGAATCAGCAAAACCCGATGAACCGGAAAAAAGTGGCAACGAAAAAGGCGATTCTGCAAAGTCCGGGAGTGGAAAACCCATGGAGATGGGCATGGGAATGATGAAAAAAATGATGGGGCAAGGCGGTGGGGGTCCTATGGCGATGATGCAGAAGATGATGAACCAGCACGGGGAAGGCGCGGAAGGGGGCAATCCCATGCAACAAATGATGGGATCGTGCATGGCGATGTGTTCGGAAATGTTGGAAACCATGCAGCGCACCACCGCGCTCGCGGCCTATGCCCAGCCGGAGCTGTACCAACTTTTTGAAGAATGGCTCGCGGCCCGAGAGGATGAAGTTTTCCATCGGATTGAACAAGCCGGCAGCCAGGATCCAGACGCCCTGGCGGAGATGCTTTCCCTGAGTTCGGCAAGTGTGATGGTATTGCTAGCTCGCCTACAAAATCAGGGAAAGATCCATCTCAAAGCGGAGAGTATCAAGGCATCTTGATTTCCCAAGTGGACGTAGTGTGTCGGTTCAACCACTTGGTGGATATCCCGGGGAAATGGGTGCTGACTCTTGATATTTGCCCAAGCGCCTCTTGGCGAGGATATCCACCATCATGCTTTCTTTTCTGAAAAAAAGACGGTTTTGGATAGAGTTTGTTATCTGGATCGGGTTGCTGATTGGGGTCTATGCGTTTACGCAATGGCGAGGCAGCCCTATGGCGGCAAATATCCCCCATCAACTACCGAGTTTAGTCGTCCGAAGCCTGAGTGGTCGGCTTATTGACCTGCCAGCGGTACCGAAGAGGATGATCCTTATCAACTTCTGGGCCCCAGACTGTCCGGCTTGCTTGGCCGAGACCCCAGCGTTGGTGCAACTGCAGCAGTGGTTCGGCGGGAAGTCCTTTAGCATTATTGGAATTGGCGTAAATGGAAGTACAGCGAAAGCCGTACGTGCGAGGATGCGCGAGTTGGGCATCAACTATCCGGAGTATCTGGCCGCCGGCCAGGGTGTCAGCCAGGCGCTAGGCGGCGTTATCCTGACTCCGACCAGTATACTCGTCAATGGGAAGGGGCGAATTGTTGGACGCTATGTCGGGGCCATAGCGCTACCCGTGATTGTTTGGAAGTTGTTGTGGACATGGGTTTAGGAAGTATCCATCGAGCAACGTGCGCATATTCCTGATAGGGATGTCTGGCGCCACGGCGTTGTCGATTGCACCCTACCGTTCGCTGCCCTGCAGTCCTCACCGGGACAGCGCTCCATCTCTGTTTGGATATCGGCGGCCACCTATAGCACCACTGGCAGCATAGGGCGCGAGCTTGACAGGGCTGAAGATTTTGCCTACCTTTTATTTGCATTATTTCTTAACTTCGGAATGCTGGAGGTGAACCATGTTCTTCAAACAACGCACAAGCGCCGACGGCACCTTGTCCTACTTCTACGGATGTGGCGGTAAGGGCTTCGCGGTAGCCGTGGATGTGGTAGCGGGCGACGAGGACTGGTTCCTCGAAGAGGCACAGAAGGCTGCAGTTGCCATTAGCTTCGTCATCGACACCCACATTCACGCCGATCACCTATCTGGCGGGCGGGCCCTGGCGGAACGGGTTGGCGCACCGTACTGCATGCACGAAAGCGATGTAGACTTGGTGCAGTTTGCGATTCGCGGCCTTCACGACGGCGAAGTCCTGGAAACCGGAAATGTCGTAACGCAAGTGCTCTACACCCCCGGTCATACCCTGGACAGCCTCTGTCTTCTGGTCAGCGATCGGCGAAGAAGTGCCGATCCCTGGTTTGCCCTAACCGGTGACACGCTCTTTGTTGGCGGAGTGGGACGCCCAGATCTGGGTGGAACGCCGGAGGAAATGGCGGGAAAACTCTTCGACAGCCTCCACCAAAAACTGCTCACCCTGCCCGATGACTTGGAGATTTTCCCAGGGCACGCGGCCGGGAGCGTCTGCGGTGCAGGCTTGTCCGGGAAGCCTTCTTCGACTCTGGGTTTTGAAAAACGTTGGGACCCTTACCTCACCATGGAGCGCGAGGCTTTCGTTCGTTCGCTTACCACGGACGTTCCCGAAAAGCCCGCCGATATGGCGCGCATGGTTGCCATCAATCTGGGGAAAGCAGCATGAAGAATGATACCGTTCGGTATGCGCTTTTTTCTGAGGTATTTTCTGCCCTTGCGCACCCCAAACGCCTGGAGATCATCCATTATCTGGGCGAGGGACAGAAAAATGCCGGTGAATTGGCAGAACTCATCAGCCTCTCCAAAGCCAACCTTTCCCAGCACCTGAGCGTGCTGAAAGCTCGGGGCTTGGTGCATTGCGAAAAGTGCGGGACCTTCTGTCACTATCGTCTGACCAGCCCCAAGGTTCTGGAAACGTGCGAGATCGTCCGCGATCTCATCCTGGACCAAATGCAGACCACTACCCAGCTTCAAGAGGCATTAGCGACGGTGGTGCCTCTACGCAAGGGCCATCAGGGATGAGCTCCGAGGAGACCACGACCTATACTCGAGGAATTGGCGTCAATCGAGGTCAGTTCCTCCTGCAAACGGTTCAGGTCTTTTTCGTAGGCTTGATCATCGGCATGGAGAGAAATGTCCTTCCTGCCATGAGCCACCGTTTTGGCGTAGATAGCCACGCCTTCCTTTTTCTCGCCTCCTTTGTGATTTCCTTTGGTCTAGTAAAAGGGGCTCTCAACTTTGTCGCCGGCGGGCTATCCGATCGAATCGGTCGCAGGCGGGTGTTATTCCTGGGCTGGTTGGCGGGGATTCCTATTCCGCTAATGATCTTTTTTGCTCCTAACTGGTGGTGGATCATCGGCGCCAATGTTTTTTTGGGGGTAAATCAGGCCTTCACCTGGACCATGACCGTCACGAGCCAAATCGATCTGGCCGATAACCACCAGCGCGGCCTGGCTGTTGGCATCAATGAGGCAGTGGGCTACATCGCGGTGGGTTTGGCGGGCCTCGCAACGGGCTATCTTGCCGTCGTCTACGGTCCCCGTTGGACACTGTTGGCTTTCGGACTCGTGGTCATTGCGTTTGCGCTACTCCTGCTATTGAGGATCCAGGACACTATCCATTGGGTTCGCGCAGAGCATGCACAGCGTCAGCCATCGGCAGAAACCACAAAGACGGCTTCTCAGGCCAGCACCTGGGCGACTTTCCTGCACGTTTCTTTTCGGGACGCCACCTATCGGGCCCTCTGCCAGGGGGGGGTCGCCAACAAGATTGCCGATACCCTGGTTTGGGTCCTCTTCCCGGTCTTTTTCCGGTTTCACGGCTTGAGCGTCGTGCAAATCGGCTGGATCACCGGTGTCTATGCGATGGTCTGGGGGCTCGGTCAATTTGGGACCGGACATCTCGCCGATCGCATCGGTCGCAGACCGCCCATCCTGGCAGGCTTCGCCCTGCTGGCTGCGGGGCTTGCAGGCACTGCGCTGGTCGGCCGCTTCACCGCGTGGATTGCCACGGCGGCGGTAATGGGCCTGGGCATGGCCCTTCTCTATCCCAACCTGATCGCCGCCATGTCCGATGTGGCGCCCCCACTGGAGCGTGGACGCATCCTGGGCACCTATCGATACTGGCGAGATACGGGTTATGCCATTGGTGGCCTGGTGCTCGGCGTGGTCGCACAATGGAGCGACAAGATTCTTCCCGCCATCTGGTTCACCGCCGGCATCGTCGCGTTTTCTGGCTTGTGGATCGCGCTTTCCGTACAAGAAACCCACCCGCGAACCCACGCCGCTTCTACAGGAGTATCTGGATGACTACTGCTCTCATAATTTTGCATGCCGCTCCGGAACGGGCAAACCCCAGGGCCGACACCGCTGTCCGACTCGCTGGGGCCATGCTGGCTGACGGAAAGGACGTGCGCCTGTTTCTTGCGGGAGAGGGAGTTCTCTTGCTGAAAGGTACCGAGACTGCAGGGGATAGCACGCATGCCTTGCTGAACGAACTGCTGGAGTTGGGACTAGAGGTCCAGTGTTGCGGAAGCTCCTTGCAAGCCCAGGGGATCGACGCCCTCCCAAAGGGTGTCGCTAAGAGCTCCATGAAAGGCCTCTCGGCTTGGATCAGTGCCGTGGATGAGGTGGTCTGCTTTTGATGGGAACAAATGGTGCGCTCTCTTTGTCTCACGGTTTAGCAATTTCTGAATCTACTGATTACCCGGAGGAAAACGCATGGACTCAACCCCAGTGAACGGTGTGGACGTTGCGCAACTGATGGCAACCATTGAT
>DAIAVG010000121.1 GCA_027445725.1 Acidithiobacillus sp. | reverse complement strand
CCCTACCTTTGATCCGCGTCACCGACCTTCAGGCGGAAGCGCTCTGTCTGTCTTCAGACGGGCGTGGCCTGCTGTTTCCTTTGGTGGATGTCAAAAACCTACCCAAGGGTAAGGGGGTCAAACTGATTGCCCTGGGCGCATCGGCCACTCTGCAATCCCTGTCGGTTTATCTGGACGATCAGCCCTTGCCGCGCGGAATGAGGAAAAATCGTGTGGAAGCCTGTCGTGGCCGGCGTGGCGGACGCGGCAGACCCGTGCGTTAGGCGCTTTTGTGCATTCGGATTCCATGTGCTTGGCCCAGCCGTCGGCTTCGGTCTTCGTGCGAAAGGTCCGGGTCTGCTGCGGGTAGCCTTTTTCCCGAATCCGCACCTGCCAGCCGATGCGGACATTTCGATCATCATACCAGGGAACGATGATTGCCATGCGACACACTGCTTTTTGTGATCAGTGTCGCGCCAGTGGCGCAAAAAATCAATGTGGCAATGAAAATGGCCTAGGCAGAATCCTAACACATTGTTTTAATTGGTTTGTTGTGAGAGGATCGAACCCACGACCCGCTGATTAAGAGTCTCAAAGCCCGGCATTTTTGGGCATTTATCCACCTTTACCATTCTTGACGAATCAAACACTTATGCAGATACTACCTTTACCGATATTCACCGATTTACCGGAAATGTGTTAGCCCGGCTAACTGGAGTCTCAAGGTCCAAAGGGAGCACGCCATGCCCAACAAGATGCAGTTCACCAAGGCCCGCATAGCGGCGCTGGAGCCTGTCCCCGGCAAACGGATCACCGTCTACGACGAAGGGCAGAAGGGCTTGTGCATCCGCGTTACACCAGCCGGAGCCAAGGCGTTCTATTGCGTCCGAAGGGTGAAGGGCAAAGTGGAGTGGGTACGCATAGGCGATGCCGCCGCCGTGACCATCGAAACCGCCCGCACCCGCGCTGCCGAGATCATCAACGACATTGCGCGTGGCACCAACCCCGCCGAGCAGAAGCGTATCAGGAAGGCGGAGATGACATTCTCTGACCTGTTCAGCGAGTGGGTGAAGGACTGCAAGGCCAAGGGTAAAAAGAGCCTGGGCAACGATGAGCGCAACTATCGTCTGCACCTGCAAGGCATCGCCAAGAAGAAGCTATCCGACATTGAGCGCCAGCATATCCGCACGCTACACCGGAAGATCGGCACCGCGTCCGGTATCTATCAGGCTAACCGTGTATTAGCCCTCACCCGCGCCGTGTTCAATTTCGGTATCAAGACGCTGGATATACCCAACCTGAGCAATCCCGCAGCCGGGCTAAAGATGCACCGGGAAGAAAGCCGGGATCGTCGCCTGCACCCGGATGAGATGCCGCGGTTCTTTGAAGCCCTGACCGCTGAGGAAAATCCCGATATACGCGATTACGTCATGCTCTCTCTGCTGACCGGGGCGCGTCGCTCCAATGTGCTGGCGATGACCTGGGCAGAGATCAATCTGGAGCGCCGAATGTGGACCATCCCCGGCTCCAAGGCGAAGGCCAAGGATAACATCACCGTACCCTTGAGCAGTGCCGCCATAGAGGTGCTACAGGCCCGCGCAGAGGCTACAGGGGCGCAAGGATGGGTGTTTCCCAGTTCAGGCAAGACAGGGCACCTTGTAGAGCCTAAAAAGGGCTGGGTGCGATTGCTGGAACGGGCAGGCATCGAGGACTTGCGTATTCACGACTTGCGCCGGACCCTGGCAAGTTTCCAGATCGACGCCGGGGTATCTCTGGCCGTTATTGGTAAGGGACTAGGACACCATTCCCAGCAAACCACCGCCGTCTATGCAAGGCTGGCGCAAGACCCGGTGGACGATGCCTGGCAAAAGGGCACCGATGCCATTCTGGTGGCTGGAGGGTTTAAAAAGCCTGCTGAGGTTGTGCCGATGAAGAAGAAAGCCCATGCCTGAGATCAGCCGCTTTTACGGTATCGTCCTGGCGATGTTCTGGCGTGACCACCTGCCGCCCCACTTCCATGCTTACTATGCAGGGCAGGAGGCCGAGATCGGACTGGACGGCACCCTATTAGCCGGAATCCTGCCGCGCCGCGCTCTGCAAATGGTGGAGGACTGGCGCACAAGGCACCTGGACGAACTGGCCGCCAATTGGGAACACGCCAGCCGGAAGGAACCCATTAACCCTATTGAACCTTTGGAGTAATCACCATGCTACATATCACCGAAGCAAAAGCATTGCCCGGCTATCGTTTACACGTCCGATTCAGCACCGGGCAGGAGGGCAATATAGACCTGTCCCGTGAACTTACAGGCCCGGTATTCGACGCATTACGGGATGATGACCTGTTCAGCCGGGTAGAAGTCCACAGTCTGTTCCATACCGTGACATGGCCCAACGGCGCAGACCTGGCACCCGAATACCTGCTGGACCTGTTACAGCGCCAGCAAGGACACGCGGCATAAGTTTCACCGCCGATTCATAGCCCGACGGGGCGAAAACGGGAAAACCCTTCTCCCGCTGGAATCGGCACCTATTTTGAATGGGCGCAGATAGGGAGCGCGATGTTATGGCTATACAGTTACCGGAGCCGGATTTTTACACGCTGGCAGAAGTGACGGAGAGGTGGAGAGTCTCGGAGGACGTGCTGTTTAGGCTGGGGGCAGAGAGAAAGCTGATTTTAGCATGGCCGATTGCTACAGGATTAAGCCTCTACCATGATTCTGGGGCAAGAATTAAATCTCCATGGGAAGAAACAGAAGGCTTTGAGATTTTGGAGCGTCTACACATTTGGAAAAGGGGCGGCACGGGTGACGATAAAAACGACATAATGCCGCATGGCCTGGCGCTGCTAGATAACCGCAGTATCGGTCAGCACGCTGCTATTAGTGATGGCATGATCCTTCATCCATGTTTTGACCGTATAGATATGACGCTTAACCACATTGAAGAAAATAGCCGAATTGGAGAAGCTGCTAATAATTCGCCGTTACCTGGTTATTCCCATCGGCTCCGAGCCGTTACCCCTTACCACTTCCGGGCTACTGTCCCCATTTACATTTCAGAACTCGTCATCCCCACTTCCGAAATCCACCGCATAGAGCGCCAGCACGAAGCCGCGCAGAAGGCCGCTAAAGAGGATATTCTGGGCACTAAAGAGAAGGAAAAATATCAGGCCATGATTGCAGCTATGGCGTAGATCATCGCCAGTAAAGCCCCTGGCTACAAACACGGAGA
The DNA here is from genome assembly GCA_027445725.1 of Acidithiobacillus sp. The sequence goes on along the minus strand of DAIAVG010000121.1, from coordinate 1,822 downwards.
TAACCCCAACGCCGCACAGATTGCGGAGGCAATAAAGGAAACCAAGCTAGTGGATCGCGAGCCTACGACGGTAGCAAAAGCAATCAGCGCCGCATGGGATAAGTTCGGAAAATAGTCCTGCATTTTCTGCAATTGCAATCTGCATTTTGCATTTCCCCGGCTTCCCAGAAAAACCCCCGCATCATGGCCTCACGTTATCGCTGAATGTGAGGCAACACCCATGCAGAGCAATACTGAATCAGTAGCCCCGATTGTCGCGGAGATTGGCCGCACCTTGGGCTATCCGCCCGAAGCCATCCCAACCCAGATTGACGAAAAGCGCACTGCCGAAGTGCTGGGCGTCAAAGTCTCCACCTTGACCAACTGGCGCACGACTGGCCGGTATGCGCTCCCTTATATAAAAGTTGGCCGCCTGGTCCGTTACCGCGTGGCTGACTTGGCCGCCTGGATCGCTAAACGTCGCACTGGCGCGGAGGGCTGACCATGCAGACACAAAAAAGCCGCCCGGCAAGGACGGCATACGACAACGCACGTCCTCATGATACCCCGATAGATCGAGTCCTGCACCGTCTGGACCGCGTAAAGCGCACGGCACCAGATAAATGGATTGCACGATGCCCGGCTCACGATGACAAGCGGCCATTGCTTTCTATCCGTGAGGCAGAAGATCACAAGGTTTTACTGAAATGCTGGGCAGGGTGCGGAGCCTTTGAGATTGTTGCCGCTCTGGGCCTGAACCTGGGCGATTTATTCCCCGGAGACTGCCGAAGCCTGCACCAGCATGGCACCGGGCCAATGCGTCGCCCTTTCGATTATAGGGACGCACTACAGGGCATTGCCCACGAAACTTTAGTTGCCCGTTTGATTATCGAGACCGTCAATTCTGGGCAGGAAATGGATGTTGAATCATTGGATCGGCTGGCGCTGGCTGAGCAACGCATCAGCGATGCACTCCAAGCTGCTGGAGGTGTCCAATGACGCGCTCATGGGATGATGAAGCGGAAGCCGCCGCTACAGACGCAGAATGGCCCACCCCGGAGCGTATCGGTTCAGACCTTCCACCTGTACCGCAGATGGATGTGGAGGCGCTACTGCCTGCACCACTGGTCGGGTATGTTCGGGATGCCGCGCACAGGAAAGTGGCCCCGCCTGAATTTGTCGCTATTTCCCTGATAGTCAGTCTTGGCGCACTGATAGAGGCAAGATGCGGGGTCAGGCCCAAGCTGCTGGATGACTGGATCGTGGTCCCGAATCTCTGGGGCGCAATCATCGCGCCGCCGAGTAAAAAGAAGTCGCCATCTATGGCCGACTGCTAAGCGACAATTACCTTGTCCGGCTGACGACAATTATCTTGGCCGGTAAAACCTGACGCCGGGCAGGAGCCTGAGTGAGGGATAAAGTAGCGTTCTTGACCTGTAAGGACAGGAGGACGCAATGCCCGGCAAGTGGTTGGGAGATATTCAGGTGAACAAATACAAGGAACTTCGCAGGCAGTATCAGCAAGAGACCGCTGCCAATAAGATGGGAATTAGTGTGCGCACGGCGCGACGATTAGAAAGGCGGGAGGCTGCTCTGCCCTCCCAGAGGGGGCCACGGACCTGGCGCACGCGCAAGGATCCCTTTGCGGCCTACTGGCAAAGTGAGATTTTACCGCTTTTGCGGCAAGCCCCCGGTTTGTTGGCTACGACCTTGCTGGAGGAGATGCAGCGGTTACATCCGGGAGAGGTAGAGCCTGGCCATCTCCGGACCTTGCAACGCCGCATTCGGGACTGGCGGGCATTGGAGGGGCCGGATCGAGAGATTTACTTCCCGCAGGCCCACG
>DAIAVG010000120.1 GCA_027445725.1 Acidithiobacillus sp. | reverse complement strand
GGGAGGCGGCGGGGGAGATCCTCGCGGATCTGGACACGGGAGATTGTGCCCTGCTCTTCGGCCGGGAGCGGACGGGGCTGACCAATGCGGAGATGGATCGTTGCCAGGTGCTGGTGCATATCCCTACGGCGGATGAATACCATTCCCTGAATCTGGGGCAGGCGGTGCAGGTACTCGCCTATGAGCTCCACATGGCCGCCCTGATGGCCCTGCCAGCCCAGGACGTACCCACAGAGGCGGCGCCGGAGCAGCCCGCCCCCGTCCAGGATATGGAAGCTTTTTACGGTCACTTGCAGCATGTGCTGCGCCGCAGTGGTTTTCTGCAGGAGATTCGCGCTACCCGCATGATGCGTCGCTTGCGTCGTCTTTTCGACCGCGCCAGGCCGAGCCAGAACGAGGTGAACATCCTGCGCGGCATACTTACCGAAATCGAGCGCTGGGCGTCTAAAGTGGACAGAAAGGATCAGGATAGTCTTTAATGCGGGGCTTGGTAGTGGCCAGGGCAAATACAGGGGGGTGTGGCTATGGGTGGACGCTGGCGGAGTGACCTCGACGCAGTTTTTGCGCGTGATCCCGCGGCGCGTACCCGTCTGGAAGTGTTGCTCACCTATCCCGGCGTTCACGCCCTGTTCCTGCATCGGATCGCTCATGCCCTGTGGCGTCACCGCTGGCGCCTGTTGGCGCGCAGTCTGGCGGCCTTTTCGCGTTTCTGGACCGGTATCGAGATTCATCCGGGGGCGCAGATCGGTAAGGGCTTCTTCATTGATCATGGAATGGGGGTGGTGATCGGTGAGACGGCGGAGATCGGCGACGATTGTACCCTCTATCACGGCGTGACCCTGGGTGGAACCTCTTGGAAGCCGGGTAAACGCCATCCGACTCTGGGGCGTGGTGTCATCGTCGGCGCTGGTGCCAAGGTGCTGGGACCGGTCGTTATCGGGGATGATGCGCGGATCGGCTCCAATGCGGTGGTGGTCAAGTCGGTGCCGACGGGTGCCACCGTGGTGGGCATCCCTGGGCGAGTGGTCAGCAAGGGGGAACATACGGATAACTTTGAGGCCTATGGCCTGACCGGACAGATGCCCGATCCGGTGGCGCGGGCCGTGGAATGCATGCTGGAGCACATGCATCGCCAGGATGCGGAGATTGCGCAACTGCGGGATGGGGTGCAGCGCTTGCAGCCCCTGGAGACCATGATGCCTGTGGAGGAGATCGTCTGTGTGCTGGATGATGATGCACCGGAAGGCGAGGGAACTCGTGCGGGTAATACTTGACTAATTTGGTACGGATAGTAGGATGTCGTGCAGAGGGCACCAGATATGAAACTGACGACAAAAGGACGCTACGCGGTGACCGCCATGCTGGATCTGGCACTCAATCAGCGTGGCGGTGTGGTGACCGTGGCCGATATCTCGCAGCGTCAGCAGATTTCTGTGGCTTACCTGGAGCAGCTCTTTGGGCGGCTGCGCCGTTTTGGTCTGGTGGAAAGTGTACGCGGGCCGGGCGGCGGTTACCGACTGGCCATGCCGGACTCGGAGATTCCGTTGACGCGGATTGTGGAGGCCGTCAATGAGTCCATCAGTACGACCCAGTGTGGTGGTGACCCGCATCTGTGTTGTAAGGGGGATGGGCAGCAGTGCCTTACTCACGACCTGTGGGAAGAATTGGGAAATCGTATCGCCGAGTTTCTCGGGGGGATTACCCTCGGGCAACTGGTACAGAAGCAGTTGCACAAGGAGTCGATGCAGGCAGCACCGATCCGGATGACGGACAGGACACCGCTGTGCCCGACGCATAAAACCGCTTAAGACCGTGAGGTACAGGAAATGAATCAACCCAAAATCATTGAACTGGATAGCAGACAGCCTTTGCTGATCAATCCGGATCGTCCTATTTATCTGGACTATCAGGCGACGACCCCTGTGGACCCGTTGGTCCTGGAACAGATGCTGCCTTTTCTGACTCATGATTTTGGTAATGCGGCCAGCCGTTCCCATCCCTATGGCTGGACGGCGGAAAAAGCGGTGGAGAAGGCGCGCCAGCAGGTGGCCGATGCCATCCATGCCGATCCTCGCGAGATCGTCTGGACTTCAGGCGCGACGGAAGCGACCAATCTGGCCCTCAAGGGTGCGGCGCATTTCTACTCCGGCAAGGGCAAGCATCTCATCACCCTGCGCACCGAGCACAAGGCGACTCTGGACACTTGTCGCCAGTTGGAGCGCGAAGGTTTTGAAGTCACCTATCTGGAAGTACAGGAGGATGGTCTGGTTGACCTTCAGGCTTTTGAGGCGGCGGTTCGTCCGGACACCATTATTGCTTCCGTGCTGTACGTGAACAACGAAATCGGCGTCGTCCAGCCTATAGAAGCCATTGGCAAGATACTACGCGCCCACAAGGTATTGTTCCATGTGGATGCGGTACAGGCCCTGGGCAAGATTCCGGTGGATGTGGAAGCCGTCCAGGCGGACATGATGAGCCTGTCCGGGCACAAGATTTACGGACCCAAGGGCATCGGTGCCCTCTACGTGCGGCGTAAGCCCAGGGTGCGGGTCGAGGCACAGGTGCACGGTGGCGGCCACGAGCGTGGTATGCGTTCCGGGACGTTGCCTACACACCAGATTGTCGGGATGGGTGCGGCAGCCGAACTGGCGGTGCAGTCGATGGAGAGCGATGCCAGGCGTATTCGCCAGTTGCGCGACCGTCTGCTCAAGGGTATTCAGGAACGAGTGGAAGAAACCTATATCAATGGCAATATGGAACACCGGGTGCCGCACAACCTCAATATCAGTTTTGCCTTTGTGGAAGGCGAGTCACTGATTATGGCGCTGAAGGAAATTGCCGTATCCAGCGGATCGGCCTGTACCTCGGCCAGTCTGGAGCCCTCTTATGTGCTCCGTGCTTTGGGTAAGTCTGATGAGCTGGCGCACAGTTCCATCCGCTTCGGCATCGGTCGCTACACGACGGAAGAGGAAATCGACGCCACCATCGAGCTCATCGCCGCGAAGGTGGACAAATTACGGGAATTGTCTCCGCTCTGGGAGATGCATCAGGAAGGTATTGATCTCAACAGCATTCAGTGGGCCGCGCATTAAGGCCCTTTCAAGAGGAGAATAGTCATGGCATACAGTGAAAAAGTGATTGATCATTATGAACATCCCCGCAACGTGGGGGCGATGGACAAGGATGACAGCGGCGTCGGCACCGGTATGGTGGGTGCACCGGCCTGTGGCGATGTGATGCGTTTGCAGATCAGGGTGAACGGGCAGGGCATTATCGAAGATGCCAAGTTTAAAACCTATGGCTGCGGTTCGGCCATTGCGTCCAGCTCGCTGGTGACGGAGTGGGTCAAGGGCAAAACCCTCGATGAAGCGATGACCATCAAGAACAGCCAGATCGCCGAAGAGCTGGAACTGCCTCCGGTCAAGATTCACTGCTCCGTGCTGGCCGAAGACGCCATCAAGGCGGCGGTGGAGGATTACCGCAAAAAGCAGGGTGGCGCGCCGGTGGCGGTGCAACCGGAAATGGCCAGTGCCCAGGCGGCACACTAGGATACCGTCATGGCTTTGACCTTATCGGAAAGTGCGGCGCAGCAGGTGCGCAAGAGTATTGCCAAACGTGGCAAGGGTCTGGGTATCCGCATCGGTGTAAAAACCAGCGGCTGTTCCGGCTTGTCTTACGTTATGGAGTTTGTGGATGTCCCCAACCCGGAAGATCTGGTGTTTCCCCATGATGACGTGAGTCTTTTCGTGGACCCCAAAAGTCTCATTTATCTGGATGGCACCGAACTGGACTTCACCCGCGAAGGCCTGAACGAGGGATTCCGTTTTAATAATCCCAACGTGAAAGATGCCTGCGGCTGCGGTGAGAGCTTTACGACCTGATGGTGGATTCCTGTTTCCGGTGCGGGGCGGAGTTGGGCGCTCCGCCCGCGCTTTGTGCTTCTTGCGGGGCGGTGCAGCCCTTCCGTGCGGACCTGTCCCTGTTTGCGGTGGCGGGCCTGCCCGAAACTTATGACCTGGACGTACAGGCACTGCGCACGCAAGTGTTGGCGCTGCAAAAAGGCCTGCATCCAGACCGCTTCGCCAACGCAGAACCGGCGGCAAGACGCTATTCCCTGGAGTGGAGCACCCGCCTCAATGAGGCCTTAGCCATATTGCGGGACCCCCTGCGGCGTGCTGATTATCTCCTGCAGCGGCAGGGCGTGGACGCGCTGGGTGAGCAGGTGAAGGTCGCTGACCCGGAACTGCTGATGACCCAGATGATCTATCGTGAGCGCTTGGAAGACCTGGTGGCGGCACGCGACTTATCGGGCATGGAGGCTTTGCGTCAGGAAGTGGATACGGCAGTGACCGGGGTGGTGCAACGTCTCAGGGGATTATTGGGTATTTTACCCTGTGCTGAACCGGAAGCGGCAGGTGCTGCGCTGCGCGAGTTACAGTTTCTCGATAAGCTTTTCGGCGAGATAGACCGCAGCGAAGAGTCCTTGCAGAATGCCTGAGCGGCAGAACCTCTACAATCAGGGCGATATATCATGGCGTTAATGCAAATTGCAGAACCGGGCACGGCCGCTGATCCCCATCAGCGGCGGCTGGCTATCGGCATCGACCTGGGAACCACCCATTCGCTGGTGGCCTCCGTATTGTCGGCAGTGCCCACCGTCATGCGCGATCATGAGGGTAAGTACCTGCTGCCTTCGGTGGTGCGCTACCTCGGTGGCGGCGATATTCATGTCGGCTATCCCGCAGCCGCTGCCGCCGGGCAGGACCCGCACAATACCATTGCCTCAGTGAAACGCCTGATGGGGCGCGGCCACGGCGATGTGCAGACCCTCGCCGGGCACCTACCTTACGACCTTGTTCCTGGAGAGGGTATGGTGCGCCTGCGTACGGTGGTGGGTGAAAAATCCCCCGTAGAGGTGTCTGCCGAAATATTGCGGGTGCTCAAAGAGCGGGCGGTGGAAACCCTGGGTGGCGAACCGGAGGGTGCGGTGATCACGGTGCCCGCTTATTTCGATGATGCCCAGCGTCAGGCCACCAAAGATGCGGCCCGTCA
>DAIAVG010000119.1 GCA_027445725.1 Acidithiobacillus sp. | reverse complement strand
GATTAACGCCTGCAGAATTGATTGACGGCGTTTTTGCTATGGTCCATTTGCTGATGCCCAGACGCCGCGGTGCAGGCCTTTTGGCCATTCTGACAGGTAATAGCCCAATCCTGAGTCAGATCAAAAAAATGCGCCGCCTGGGCTGCTGGGGACGCATAAGCAGCTCCCTGGAGAAGAGGAGCCAAGGCATGAAAATAACGGCTTTCTTCCTGCGCCCATTGGGAAACTGCTTGCCAGCAGGTGGCCTGTTCGTTTGCGGGCATTCGCGCGCAACCAATCGCGTTGCTGCGCGCATGATCCAGCGCCTGCTGCCAGTTGGGGCAGAATTGCTGTCCAGCCTCGGCGCGTTGGGCGGCGACAGCGGCGAGATGTTGCTGTGCGGCTTCGGCATTGCGATTGGCCAAGGCGGTACTCCGCGCGGCGGCTCCCGCCGTGGCGGTTGAAGAAGAAGGTGGCAGGGAAGCGCAGCCCGACAGGGTAAGTGCGAGCAAGAGGAAAAGTATTTTTGCGGGCATGATCTGAGACTCTCGGGTAGTTGGTCTTCGCCCGTTATATATCACAAGGATGCAGGCTCTGAAACAGGTACCTTGCCCCTCCAACGCCCCTTCCATCCCTCAAAGAGTACATAGAATGCCGGTGTCACATAGAGCGTCAGGAACTGCGAGACGATAATGCCGCCCGCTACCGCCACACCCAGCGGCACCCGCGACGCGGCACCCGCCCCGATACCAATGGCGACAGGCAGAATGCCCAGCACGGCGGCGAGGTTGGTCATCATAATAGGCCGAAACCGGGTGACACAGGCATCGACCATGGCATCGACGGCGCTGGCCCCTTCACGGCGCCGGTGAATAGCGAAATCCACCATAATAATGCCGTTCTTTTTGACCAGCCCCACCAGCATGATGATGCCGACAAAGCTGAACAGATCCAGTTCCTGATGAAATATCCACAGCGCCAGCAAGGCGCCGAAACCCGCCAGCGGCAGGGCGGTGAGGATGGTCAGAGGGTGGATGAAATCCTCATAGAGGATAGCGAGAATGGCGTAGATCAGCGCTACCGTGGCCAGCAGCAGCAGCGGCAAGCTGCCCGTGGACTGGGCAAAGGCCGCCGCCGATCCACCGAACTCACCCTCCACATTGGCGGGTAACACCTCCGACGCGGCCTTTTGCACCGCCTGGGTTGCCGCCCCCAAAGATACCCCCGGCGCCAGATTGAAAGAAATGGTCACGCTGGGCAGTCCGTTGTAGTGACTGATACTCAGTGGCCCCACGCCGTAAGCGAAATGGGCCAATGCGGCCAGGGGCACCAGACCCGCGCTGCCCGGTACCGTGATGGCGGAAAGAGCACCCAGATTCTCCTGAAATTGTCGTGCCAGATCGAGAATGACTTCATACTGGTTGGTGGAGGCGTAGATCGTACCCACCTGCGTGCCACCGAACGCGAAGTTCAGCGCCTGTTCGATCCCCTCCGGGGTGACACCCAGTGCTTGCGCCCGCTGGTGCAGGATGTGTACCTCGATCTCCGGGTTGGCCAGTTGCAGATCGCTGTTGACGGCCTGAAATCCAGGGATATTGCGCAGGGCGGATACCAGCTTGGGTGCCGCCGCGTTCAGGCTGTCCTGATCTTCGCTCTGCAGAATGTATTGGTAATGAGATTGCGACGAAATCGGCCCCATCTGGATGGCGGGCGGCATCTGGAAGCTCGCCTCCACGCCAGAAAAATGGCTGACGGTACGGCGCAGTTCAGCGATGATCTGAGTGCCTGATGCCCGCTCCCCCAGCGGCTTGAGGCGAATGATCAGACGCCCGGTGTTGGCAGAGCTAAAGGCCCCTGCTCCCTGTCCGGCGCTGGACATGACGGACTGCACCGCCTGGTTGTCGCCAACGGCAGCGGCGATGGTCTGCTGGCTTTCCTCTAGTTGGGCAAAGGAAATACCCTGAGGGTATTCCAGATTGCCCATGATCACGCCACTGTCTTCCGTGGGGATGAATCCCTTGGGCAGCAGGATAAAAAGCCCGATCATGCCCAGCAGACTCAGCAAGGCACCGCCATACACCCAGCCGCGATGGCTGAGGGCCACCCGCAGACTACGCCCGTACCAGTCGCGCAGGCGCACAAAACCAGACTCGAAGCGGCTCTGCTCCTGATGCTTCACCCGCAGGTAGCGGGCGCAGAGCATCGGGGTCAGGGTGAGTGAGACCAGCCCCGAAAGGAGAATAACGACTGCGATAGTGACCCCGAACTCGCGAAATAAACGACCGATGATGCCCCCCATGACCAGGAAGGGCAGGAACACCACCGCCAGCGACAGGGTCATGGAGATCACCGTAAAGCCGATCTCGCGACTGCCCACGATCGCCGCCTGATAGGGCTCTTCGCCATTTTCCTCATGGCGGGCGATGTTTTCCAGCATGACCACGGCATCATCCACGACAAAACCCACGGCCAGGGTCAGCGCCAGCAAAGTCAGCGTGTTGAGGGTATAGCCGAGCTCGTAAATAATGGTGAAGGTGCCGAGGATGGAGGCGGGAATTGCCAGCGCGCCGATCAGGGTTGGGCTGCCGCGACGCAAGAAGAGCCAAAGCACCCCCGCCACCAGGAATGAGGCCAGTAACAGGGTGACTTCGACCTCTTCCACCGCCGCACGGATATAGTCGGCCTTGTCGTACACCACCGTCATGTGGGCGCCGCCGGGCAGGCTGGCGCTCAGCAGGGGCAAGCGCTTCCGGATAGCGTCAGAGATGGCCACTGTGTCGGCATTGGGTTGGCGCACTACGGCGAGAATGAGGGCGCGCTGCCCACCGATCCAACTGGCAATCTGGTCATTGTCGACACCATTGCTGACCTGGGCGATATCGGCCAGCGGCACTACGGCACCATTGGCGAAAGTGATGGGCATGCCGGCGAAAGATTGGGCATCATGAAGCTGGCCGTGGACCTTCACGGCATAGTTGCGCACCGCACCCAGCACCGTGCCCTGCGGCAGGTTGACGTTGTGACTGGAAATGGCCTGAGTAAGGGCCTGCAGCGATATTCCGTGCGCTTGCATGGAAAAGGGGTTGGCGTGGATACGGACCGCGTAATTCTGCTCGCCGAAGATCAGCACCTGCGCCACGCCGGGAATACCGGAAATGGCGGGTGTCACCTTATCTACCGCGTACTGGTTGAGCTGGTAGATAGGCATATTGGGCGCGGCGAGGGCAATGAACTCGATGGGTGCCGCCGACGGGTTGAGCTGCTTGACGAAAGGCAGGCTGGGCATACCCGGCGGCAGCAGGTGGGAGGCCTGTGTGACCGCGTTTTCGACATTCTGGGTGGCGACATTAATGTTTTGGCTGAGATCAAACTGCAGAATGACCCGTGTCGAGCCCTGATTGTTCACCGAACTCATGGAGGAGAGACCGGGGATGGTGGAGAACTGTTTTTCCAGCGGAGTCGCTACCGCGCTGGCCATGGTCTGCGGGCTGGCTCCCGGCAGACTCGCCAAAACCATCACCGTTGGGAAATCGACGCTGGGGAGCAGAGCCACCGGCAGTTTCATAAAGGCAAAAATGCCGTACAGCACCAGTCCGAGAATGAGGACGACCGTCATCACCGGGCGGCGAATGAACAGGGCGGAGAAATTCATGCGGATTTCCTCTGCTGGTCCTCATGCGACGCGGTGGCTGCGTGGGTACCGGTGAGTTCCACCTTCGCCCCCGGATAGAGGCGGGCGGGAAGCGGAAAAATCACCCGAATACGCTTGTCTACGCCCTGTACCACTGCATCCGTGCCCGATTCCCAGAGCACTTGCAGCGGCTTATCCACCGCTTTGCCATCTTGCACCACATAGACAAAGGGTCCGCTACTACCTTGCTGGACCGCGCCCACCGGCAGCACTGTCGCCTGCGCCACCTGCTGTACCGGCATCTGCACCTGCACATACTGTCCCGGCCAGAGGCCAAGGTTGGTGTTAGGTACGGTAGCCTGCAGGCTGATGGTAGCGGTCCCCGCACTGACGCTGTTATCAATGAAAGTGAGCTTGCCCTGAGCGAGTACGGTACCCCCCTTCTCGTCGTTAATCGGCAGGGGGATTGCTTGCTGTTGCGCCCGCCGCGCCGCGGTCAACAAGCCCTGGGGAATACTGAAATTCACGGTAATGGGGGCGATCTGGTTGACGGTAGCCAGTTGTGTCTGGTTGGCGATGACCAGGTTGCCTGCCTTGACCTGTGCCAGCCCGATGCGACCGCTGATGGGGGCGACCATGCGGGTGTAAGAGAGATTGAGGCGGGCCTGCCTTAAAGCGGCCTGATCGGCCTGCACCTGCGCCGTCGCCGCCTGTGCCTGGGAGACCGCCTGATCGAAACTCTGCTGGGTGATGAAATCCTTTTCCGCGAGCGGACGGTCCTGCTCTACTATGTTACGGTTGTAGCGCGCTGTGGCCTGATCCGCCACCAGTTTGGCCTGTGCCTGGGCGAGCGATGCCTGCATCTGTGCCGGGTCGATGGTGAACAGGGTTTGTCCCTTCTCTACCATGCTCCCCTCGGTAAACTGCACGCTCTGCAATAATCCGGAAGTCTGCGGCACGAGTGTCGCCGTTTGCAGGGGCGTCACCGTGCCCAGAAAACCTTCATAATGGGTCATGGGGCGGGTGCTGGCGTTGACGAGGCTGACCTGTAAGGGCGGCATTTCATGCTTGGCCTTGGTCTGGCAACCACTCAACAGCAGGGAGAGGGCTGCCAGCGTCAGCCAGAGGACAACAGGGGAACGGGTCACGGTGCATTCTCTCCCAAAGGCATGCCGACGGCCTGACTGAGTTGCGCCAGGGCGACATAACTGTTAACCAAATTCTGAATCAGGGTGTAGCGCGCCTGCGCCAGGGTGGATTCGGCGAGGAGGACATCCTGAATGGTAGCCTGGCCGACGCGATACTGGGCCTGTACCACCTCCAGCGCCTTCCCGGCATTTTCCAAGCCGCTCTGTGCGCCGGGGTAGGCTGCAATCGCGCCCTGGAAGTTGTGAAAATCCTGCCAGACCGTGGCTTCGGTGCTGCTGCGGCTGGCCGCGAGGTTGGATTGGGCCTGGTC
>DAIAVG010000118.1 GCA_027445725.1 Acidithiobacillus sp. | reverse complement strand
CTCGGTGGCGGCCATGGTCTACCCGGTGATTTATGCCGAAAGGCACAAACAGCACGGCCAGATGCTGGCCTTCAGCGGCCTCGGCATTGCGGTGGGCGCGCTGATCATGGGACTGCTGGCCGGACAGTTCTGGCCGGTGGCCATTGGTGCGGTCATCTTCTTTGCGGGCTACAACATTGCCTCCGCCATTCTGCCCTCCATGATGAGCCGCAGCACCATGCCGGAACAGCGGGGGGCGGCCAGTGGCGTCTACTCGCTGATGCAGTTTCTGGGGATATTCGTAGGTGGTGTGGTTGGTGGCTGGGGTTTGGGCATCGCCGGCGAGAAAGGGGTCTTTTACATCCTCGCCACCGTCGGATTGCTCCTCGCCCTGCAAAGCTGGAATGGAAAACGAATGGCGTTGTTGCTGGGGCCGGATGCCCGGAGTTAGTTAAGAATTCGCTATATTTCTTAGCCGCCAACAATAAGCGCTAGCGCGCCAAAGGCTATGCAATAAATACCAAAGGGCCGCAGCGCTTTGATTTCATGCTTATGAAAATAGTGCATCAGAAACCAGACGGAAGCCCAGGCACAGATTCCCGATAAAAGACCTGCAAGAAAGATGGTACCGAGTAATTCGGACGGCATATTTGCGTGGAAGAGCTTGGGCACTTCCAGCATGCCGGCCGCTGCAATAATCGGGGTGGCGAGCAGAAAGGAAAATTTTGCGGAATTTTCATAGTCCAACCCTACACCAATACCAGCCACTAACGTAGCACCCGAACGCGAAAATCCGGGAATCAATGCGAGGGATTGGGCGAATCCTATGCCAATAGCGCGCGGCCAGCTCAGGTTGTCCAGTGAATGGCTGGGTTGCCGCGCGCGCAAGCGATCTCCCCAGATGAGCATGATGCCGTTAATCATCAGTGCCACCGCAGCAAAGGTGAAACCGCCGAACAGGTCTTTTATTTTATGGGCGAGGGCAAGGCCCAGTAAACCGGCAGGAATGGATGCGATAAAGAGGATCCATAGCAGCCGTGATTGGGGATTGCTGGGACGTCCACGCGCACGAATGAAACCACCCAGCAGCGCTGCCCAGTCGCGCCAGAAGAACAAGAGTAATGCCGCGGCTGTGGCGAGGTGGAGCACGACCACAAAGGGTAAAAACCACTCCGCGTCGCGGTTGATGGGCCAATGCAGAAGCGCGGGTACCAGGATAATGTGCCCAAGACTGGAGATGGGAAATAATTCCGTAACGCCTTGCAACGCGGCCAGAAATAGTAGGTAGATATGATGTGCCAAGCCCTTTCCTTCTATATGTAGCGCACGGCGAGAATGGTGTATTCCCGCGTTCCACCAGGAGCGCGTACTTCAACCAGATCGCCTTCGTGCTTACCGATAAGCGCACGCGCAATGGGGGAGCTAATGGATATCTTATTTTCCTTGAGGTCCGCCTCGGCATCACCGACGATCTGGTAAGTCACCTCGTTACCTTCTGCATCTTCCAGCTCCACGGTAGCCGCAAAAACAATTCTACCGCCCGTATTCAAGGTTTTTGGATCAATGACCTGGGCGCGGGACAGGTGATCTTCCACCTCGCGAATGCGTCCCTCAATAAAGGCCTGCTGCTCTTTGGCCGCATCGTATTCGGCATTTTCCGAGAGATCACCCTTGGCACGGGCCTCGGCGATCGCTTCAATGACGGTGGGCCGGTCCACGGATTTGAGGCGATGTAACTCATCGCGCAGGCGCTGGGCACCAATAACGGTCATGGGAATTTTATCGCTCATATCTACCTCGTGCTGGTGTTTGTCTGGTTCAGATCCTGCAGCCGGAGGACGCTGTGTTCCTCCGTCATCAGGGCGTGAATGGCAGCAGCGCCTGCGATAGCGCCCGCCAGGGTGGTGTAGTAGGTCAATCCCATTTGCAGCGCTGCACGACGGATGCTAAAAGAGTCGCGCACCGATTGCCGTTCATCCACGGTGTTGATGATGATCTGCACCTTACCGTTTTTGATCGCATCGACGATGTGGGGACGGCCTTCAGTCACCTTGTTGACTGCGGTGACTTCTAGACCGTCCCCATGCAGAAAAGCGGCAGTGCCCTTGGTGGCGATCAGCTTGAAGCCGAGTTCGGACAGCGTCCGTGCCGCTGGGATAAGGCCCTTCTTATCTGCATCGCGGACGCTGAGAAAAACGGTGCCGGAGCGCGGGAAGTGTTCACCTGCGCCGATCTGCGCTTTGAGGAAAGCCTCGCCGAAACTGGCACCGATGCCCATCACCTCGCCGGTAGATTTCATTTCCGGCCCCAGCAGTATATCCACGCCGGGGAATTTGATGAAGGGGAAGACCGCTTCCTTCACGCTGAAATGGGGCGGATTGGGAATCTGCGGAATGCCCTGTGCCGCTAGAGACTTCCCGGTCATGCAGCGGGAGGCAATTTTGGCCAGAGGCCAGCCGGTGGCTTTGGAGACGAAAGGCACCGTCCGTGAGGCGCGCGGGTTCACCTCCAGCACATAGATGCGCTCTTCCTGGACGGCGAACTGACAGTTCATCAGACCCACCACACCAAGCGCCAGGGCCAGTTCCACGGTCTGCCGCCGGAGTTCGTCCTGAATGGCTGGGGACAGGGAGTAGGGCGGCAGACAACAGGCGGAGTCGCCGCTGTGAACGCCGGCCTGCTCAATGTGCTCCATGATCCCCGCCACGATCACTTGTTGCTGGCTATCGGCGACGGCATCAATGTCCACCTCCAGGGCGTCATTCAGGAAACGGTCCAGGAGAATGGGTTGGTCATTGGAGATACGTACAGCCTCCACCATATAACGTTCGAGGTCATCTTCGCCATAGACGATACGCATCGCGCGACCGCCCAGTACATAAGAAGGACGCACTACCAGCGGATAGCCCAATGCGCGCGCTTTGCTCAAGGCCTCCGGGGCACTCCGCGCAATGGCGTTTTCCGGCTGCCGCAGGTTAAGGCGCTGCAAAAGTTGCTGGAAGCGCTCGCGGTCTTCAGCCAGATCGATGGAATCCGGAGTGGTGCCGACGATGGGTACACCGGCAGCTTCCAGATCGTTGGCGAGCTTCAGCGGCGTTTGACCACCGAACTGGACGATCACGCCCTGGGGTTTTTCGACAGCGACGATTTCGAGGACATCTTCCAGAGTGAGCGGCTCGAAATACAGGCGATCGGAGGTGTCATAGTCGGTGGACACCGTCTCCGGGTTACAGTTGACCATGATGGTCTCAAAACCGTCCTCGTGCAGGGCCATGGCCGCATGCACGCAGCAATAGTCAAACTCAATGCCTTGTCCGATCCGGTTGGGACCGCCGCCGAGAATCATGATCTTGGGCTTATCACTGGGCTCCGCCTCGCATTCCATCTCATAGGTGGAGTAAAGATAAGGCGTCGGTGAGCGGAACTCGGCAGCACAGGTATCCACCCGCTTATAGACCGGGCGAATGCCCAGTTTCTGGCGGTGCTCGCGCAATAGTTGCTCGCGGCAACCTAACAGGCGGGCCAGGCGCCGGTCCGAGAAGCCCATGCCTTTGAGCGTGCGGAGCCTGGTGCCATCGAGACTCGCCAGAGCGAGACCGCGCAAACTCTCCTCCGTTTGGACGATCTCGAAAATCTGCTCCAGGAACCAGGGGTCAATGTGGGTGGTACGCTGCAGGCTGCCCTGATCCCAGCCGCGCCGTATGGCGTCCGCCAGATACCAGAGGCGATCGGCACCGGGAACCCGTAACTCCTGCTCCAGCTTTTGCAGGGTGTCCGGATCATTGCCGATGAGTTTCTCATCAAGACCATCCACGCCCGTCTCCAGACCGCGCAGCGCCTTTTGCAGCGACTCCTGGAAGCTGCGGCCAATGGCCATCACCTCACCAACCGACTTCATCTGAGTGGTCAGATGGGCATCGGCCTCCGGAAATTTCTCGAAGGCGAAGCGGGGAATTTTGGTGACCACGTAGTCGATGGTCGGCTCGAAGCTCGCCGGTGTCGCCTGGGTGATGTCATTGCGCAGTTCATCCAGGGTGTAGCCCAGCGCCAGCTTGGCGGCAATTTTGGCAATGGGAAACCCGGTGGCCTTGGAGGCCAGCGCCGAGGAGCGCGATACCCGCGGGTTCATCTCAATGACGATTAACCGCCCATCTTCGGGGTTGACAGCAAACTGCACATTGGAACCACCAGTATCTACCCCGATGCGGCGCAACACCGCAATGGAGGCGTCACGCATGCGCTGGTATTCGCGGTCGGTAAGGGTCTGGGCGGGGGCCACGGTGATGGAGTCCCCGGTGTGAATACCCATGGGATCAAGATTCTCGATAGAACAGACAATGATGCAGTTATCCGCCCGGTCGCGGACTACCTCCATCTCGAACTCTTTCCAGCCGATGATGGATTCTTCGATGAGGATTTCGTGGGTGGGGCTGGCCTCCAGGCCGCGTGCGGCGATGTCCTCAAACTCCTCGCGGTTATAGGCAATGCCGCCGCCGGTGCCGCCCAGCGTGAAGGAGGGGCGGATGATAACCGGGAAGCCGATGTCTTCCGCGATCTGGCGTGCGCCTTCCATGTCATGACCGAAGGCGGAGCGTGCTACTTCCAGGCCGATCTCTTCCATAGCCTTTTTGAACAGGCCACGATCTTCGGCTTCACGGATGGCCTCCACGGATGCACCGATCAGTTTGACACCATACTGCTCCAGTATTCCCTCCCGGTGCAGGTCCAGGGCACAGTTCAGCGCGGTCTGACCACCCATGGTGGGGAGGATGGCGTCTGGGCGTTCCATGGCGATGATGCGTGCGACCGTTTGCCACTCGACGGGTTCGATGTAGGTGGCGTCCGCCGTCTGCGCATCGGTCATGATGGTAGCCGGGTTGGAGTTGACCAGAATGACGCGGCAACCCTCTTCCCGCAGCGCCTTGCAGGCCTGGACGCCGGAGTAATCGAATTCGCAGGCCTGGCCGATAATGATGGGGCCAGCGCCGATGATCAGGATGCTCTGGATGTCGTTGCGCTTGGGCACGAACGGATCTCTGTCAGCGAATGGTGGCTTGTGCCCGGGCGTGCCCCTCGGCTTCGCGCAGCTT
>DAIAVG010000117.1 GCA_027445725.1 Acidithiobacillus sp. | reverse complement strand
ACTATGACTGGGTGCTGCTCGGTGAAGGTGGCCTGCGTTTCCTGGAGGGTTTCTGGGAGTTTTTTTTCCAGTCCTCTTGGGCTTGCGGGTCACTCTGTGGGTGGCACTTGTCCGGAGCCAGCTTCCGCCAGCCATGTCGGTGCAGGAGATTATAGACAGAGGATAAGGCCATCGGACGCTTCAACTGGGCATCAATACGCTCCTTCACTTGCCCTACCACCAGGATACCCCCAGTGCGGGCATGATCCAAAAACGGCGCTAAAATCGCCGTCTCTTCTTCCGGTGTCATCAACTGCCGACGGCGACCTCCACGCGATTGACGCTGGCCATCGCCAGCCGTCTCTCCGGATAGAAAGCGATTTCGAATCCGGCTGGTCCAAGGGGTGGAGCGGCCTATGGCACGAGCTGTCTGCTCCAAACTTAATCCAAAATCCAGAGGAAGAACTACCGATTGAGCCTGTCGTAACTGTTCCAGTGTTTTCGCACCGAGCAACATCTGCCGCGCCTCTTCAACTCGATCCCCACCTCTCGCCACCCTTGCCATGTCTGCCTCATTCCTGCCTGCCCGGTCATGGATATTATTGCGCTAATGATCTAGAAATGGAATAAGGCGTCGGGTTGTCACAGCGGGTCAGGAATCCTCGTACGTTGTCGCTTGTCCCACCGAACTCCTTTGCCAACCTTGAGATCGCATCAGGCGCTCTACGGTACAACGGGCCACCTGCAAGATCCTGCAGACGGGCTCGACCCCTTGAACCACTTTTCCAAAGGTCCATCTAACCGGACACAGAACCGGACTTTAAAGCGGCCTGACAGGTAGGTTTCTCAGAACCAATACATTGTTATATAATGAGATATGACCAACAAGAAACCGGACATAGAAGCGGACACAAAAGCGGCCAAGGACCGGGGCGAACCGATCTCGGCCATGGAGCCGCTGCTGATCGGCGCCGACTCCAAGCACCGGGCGGTCCTGACCGATTTGGCGGTCGAACTGGCCGCCAGAAGTGCCGGCTTTCGCCGCTCCCTGCCCGACAGCTTGTTCGGCTCGCTTGCCACCCTCGTGCGGGCGATGAACTGCTACTACAGCAACCTGATCGAGGGCCACGACACGCACCCGATCGACATCGAGCGCGCGCTCAAGGATGATTATAGCCAGGACGCCAAGAAGCGCGACCTCCAGATTGAGGCCAAGGCCCATATTGCCGTTCAGCACTGGATTGACACCGGCGGGCTCAAGACCCCGGCCACGACAACCGACGCGATCCTCGAAATCCACCGGCGCTTTTGCGAATTGCTGCCCGAAGAACTGCTGTGGATCGAAGACCCACAAACCAAAGAGAAGATCAGGGTCATCCCCGGTGAACTGCGCCAGCGCAACGTGCAGGTCGGTCGGCATATCCCGGTCAGCGCACCGGCCGTGCCGCGCTTCCTCAAGCGCTACGAGGAGGTCTATGCGAAGCTCGGCAAGACGGAGACCATTATCGCAACGGCAGCGGCGCACCATCGCCTGGCATGGATTCACCCGTTCTTGGACGGCAACGGCCGCGTCGCGCGCCTCGTCTCGCATGCCACGCTGCTGGACGCGCTCGATACCGGCGCGGTCTGGTCGATTGCGCGCGGGCTCGCGCGCAACGTCCACGAATACAAAAGCCACCTCGCCGCCTGCGACGAGACGCGCCGCAACGATCTCGATGGGCGGGGGAACCTCAGCGAAGAAAACCTCGCCGCTTTCACGGAATTCTTCCTGACCACCTGCCTCGATCAGGTGAAATTCATGGAAGGACTGATGCAGCCCGACCAGCTTCGCACGCGCATCCTCACATGGGCCGGGGAGGAAATACGCCTGAACAAGCTGCCGCCCAAGGCCAACAACATCCTCGAAGCGCTGCTCTATCGCGGCGAGCTGCCGCGCGGCGATGCCGCCACCATCGTCGGGACCGGCGAGCGTCAGGCCCGCCGCATCGTTTCCGCCCTTATCGACTATGGCGTGGTCACCTCCGAGAGCACGCGCGCACCGCTGCGCCTCACCTTCCCGGCAACGCTCGCCTCACGCTGGATGCCCGGGCTGTTTCCAGAGAAGACAGGTTGAGGCGCGAGAATGCTCCACTCCCAGTTAGTTTGTGGCGGCAATCGCCAGAAATAATGCGCATCGTCTGACCGCATGTGGATAGCATGCCAGGTAACCATCGTCCGACTTGCTGGAGGGCGGTAGCCCCAACTTGGTTTTCCCGCATTGCCCCAAGCCTTGAGGACCTATGGCGCATGGCGTGAAGTGCTGACATTGGCTGCAGGTGATTTTGGTAGTGTCGGCCATGTGCGCATCATCGCACAATTCCTGAGATGGTTGGAACCCAGATCGTAACCCAGAACACCGCAAGTCAGTGCCCAACAGTATGTAGCCTTGGCCAAGCGTCCTGAACACCCCTCGCCTCACGTAAGCCCTATTAACAGATTACCTGACCACAAACAGGTCCCAGATGGCCATTACCAAAAGAGAAACTTCTTTTGGAGGCGATATGGCTGCATCACGCGAACACATGGAACGGACCATGGCCGGGTCAAGCACGTCCAGCCTCTGGCGCGGAATGTACAGCGATGGCCTGCGCCTGGGGTTTTGGATTCAGTACGACCAGGACTCCACACCCCGGAGCAAAGAGGTCATCAAGAACCATGACTTTGGCTGGATGCCGGAGAAGAAAATATGGGTAGGCCCACTCATAAAAGCCACCGCCACCATTGAAGCACTGGCCGAAGGCTGGCCAGCACAGCACCCACGGGAGCTCGGGTTAGCCATTCTGGCGAAGGCCATGGCCAATGAGGAACCCTTCTGGGCCATGTGCGTACGACCGAGGTTGATGGAAACGCCGGATGGTCAATGGTCCTTTTCGTTTCCATATGACACCACGACCGTGGCGTTCCTGAAAGCCACCCGGAAAGCACATTGGAATGCCGGCACCAAAGGCTGGGATATTCATGGCAATCGGGCTGCAGCGCTCGCCGTACTGGAAGAAGTGGGCGTCCCTGACCGCTACGTCATCATCAGCGCCCGGGGAGAACCGGATCGTTTGCCCCAGGCCACGGGCGGCTGGACGCCGTACTTGGTTGGTGTAGATGCCGACGATGTAGAGACGGAGCGGGTGAAACTGCAGGTAGGTGGTGCAGAGATGCCCCTTGAGTCCAACGGCGATGGCCCGAGCGGCGAAGAACTGGATGCCCTTGAAAAGGCCAAGGCTGAACGCGCGGAACTTATTCAGCGCGCTTTCTTTGCGCCCATGGCTCTGTTGCCGGTGGAGGATGCGGTTATTGACGAAATTGCAGCCCGCTGTTCGCTCATGCCGCACCAGAATGACGGGGTGCGTCACTTTCTGACCCGCACCAGCGCGTTGAATGGCGATGATATGGGCTTGGGCAAGACCCGCCAGACGGTATCTGCCGCCAGCCATCTCCCAGGTGGAAAGGTGATCGTCTGTCCCGCCAGCCTCAAAGACAACTGGGGTCGGGAAATCAGGATGGTGATTCCCGATGCAGAGATTTTCATCTTCGAGAATGCATTGCCCGACATGCAGCCGGAATGGTTGATCGTGAATTACGAGCGGTTGGGCGCGCTGATGGAACGACTGGACGCCGACCTATCGCAGGGGGCAACCCCTTCGCAGGGTGCAACCCCTTCGCAGGGTGCAACCCATGACTGGAAATTCATCGTTGCCGCTTTCGATGAAGCCCATTACCTGAAAGAGCCGTCCGCCCAGCGCACCCAGGCATCGTTCGACCTGGCCAAGCGTGCGGAACGCAAATGGCTGCTGACGGCCACCCCCATGCTCAACAAGCCGGAAGAGACCTGGACCCTGTTACGGCTTTCCGGGCACCCCGCCGGCGACGTGGACGTGAAGACCTTTGCCGGACACTTTGCCAAATCACGCAATGACCGCAAAGGTCTGGGGGATCGGATCAGTGAATGGATGATTCGCCGCATGAAAGACGATGTGCTCACCATGGAGGGTAAATTTCGGCAAGAGCCCCTGCTTTCCGCCAGCGATCAGCAGATGACGGAATAACATGGGTTCATGGATGACGACACGTTGATTCCCCTGCAGAAGATCAACCTGGGCAGGCAGTGGCTGGAACGGGTGAAGCGGGAGCCCATCCTGGAAATGCTGGGAGACCTGCAGCAGGACGCCAAAGCCATCATCTTCTGCAATTTCGAGGCGACGGTGGAATGGTTTATGGACCAGTTGCCTGCGGGCTCAGCGGTACGCCTCACCGGCAAGGAGTCCCGCCAGCAGCGGGATCGAGCGGTCCAAAAGTTCCAGAATGATCCCGAGTGCCGCTGGTTTGTGGCCAACATCAAGGCGGCTGGGGTCGGACTCAACCTCACCGCGGCGACATATGTTTTCTTTGTCTCCCGCCCGTGGACACCGGCTGACCAGACGCAGGCCGAAGATCGCGCGTACCGCATCGGCCAAAATCGGCGGGTCGAGATTTATATCCCCACCATCCCGGACACCATTGATGAGCAGATCAAGGCGCTGATCCAGAACAAGGCCGAGATCACGGCGGACGTGTTGGTCGGCGCCTTGGACGCGGGGAAGAGAAGGGCTTTAGAGCAGGTAGTTGACCATTAACCCTAGTAGTTTAACCAGTAATCATCATAAAACAGGAGTAAATCTCATGAGCAATGAAACATCATGCGTCACCACAGATACCGTGCCGGGCTTCCGGGTGAGCAAGACCTTTGGCACGGTCATGGGGGTGTCCATCAAGTCCCGCAACTTTGTCGGCAACTGGCTGGGTAACATGCGCGCAACTTTTGGTGGAGAGCAAGGCGGGTTTGCCAAGATGGTGATGGCGACTCGTGATGAAGCCATCGGGCAGATGTTGGCCCAGGCGGAGTCCATGGGCGCCAACGCGGTGATCGGCATGCGCTTCGACTCCGCCGAGTTTGATTCCGGCAAGGGCCAGAGCATGGAGCAGGTTCTGGCTTATGGGACGGCCGTGGTATTGGAACCGGAGCATTAAGAGACCTCACGCCGCAATGTCGCAAGGGCGGCGCGAGCCAGAAAGCCAGAACGGCTCTCGTGACGGCTT
>DAIAVG010000116.1 GCA_027445725.1 Acidithiobacillus sp. | reverse complement strand
CGCTTGGGCGGCACGATCTTGCTGAGGTGATTCATCGTAAAGACGTATTGCGCCATGCTGTTTTCCATCCAGAGAGTGGGTTCAGACCGCCAAGGGGCGGAGTTGCCCCAGTGTAGCGCAAATCAGGATTTGATGTGGACTACTGTGCCGCCGGTCTCAGGGCTGGGCCTGCAGCGCATACTGCTGCTGACGATCCGTCCAAAGATACAAACCCCGCCCGAAGGGCCAGCTCCGCAATATACTCCGCAAATCGACAGTGGTAACCAAGCCGTGAACAAGCGCTGAATGCGCGCATGGATAAATTCTTTGCGGATCAGAAGCCCTTTCTCTACGGTACCTACCAGTATCCAGTATACGGACCGAAGCTTATTATTGGCGATCCACAAGTATCCCAGTAAATACGAGCATAGTGGGTTTAGTAGTTCGTCACTGCCGTGCTAGACTCAGAACTCCGGCGCGTTCTCCATCCCATTCCTCGTGGAGCCTTGTTGGATGTCGGATGTCTTTGTAGTCGGCAATATTTTCGGTGCTTATTATGCTGGTTGATATTATGCGAAACATTGAAAAGCGCAGGGGCGGCGGGCTGATGTTCCGGGGAACTCCGGTTTGCAAAGATAAGTGCCAGGGCAGCGCCGCTCCCGTGCATACTTGTGTGAGTCAGGCCCCATGTCCTACATAATCAAAGAAACAACTTGTCAACAGGCCTTTGCTGCGCTGGACGATTGCAATTCGGCGGTAATTGATGTGCGCTGTCCGGAGGAATATGCGCTATACGGGCCAATACCAGGCGCACACCTGATCCCTTGGAAGATGATTCGCGACGACATGCTGGTAGATAACGCTCATTTCGGTTGCGACCTGGAAAAAGTCGTGAGCTACCGCAAGGACACGGGCTATTTCCATCTGTACTTTATTTGCGGCAGCGGGAACCGTTCCTGTGAGGCTGCGGAATGCGCTTTGGACATACTGAGGGATGTCCGCTGCGAGGTATATAATGTTGTCGGCGGCATGGATGAGTGGGTCTGTGCCGGACTGCCGACCACACCCGCCGCCTTGCTGGGATAGGCCACGCGGTCGACGCCTTGGTGCGACGGCTTCATACCATTTTGGGCTCAGTACTCACCTCTGGTGTAATGCCCGCAGTATCTCGTCCATCGGCTCCTGCCCGGAAACGACGCCTTGGTATTTGTCGATCACATGCCCTTCCTTATCGATGATCACCTGCGTAGGCGTGACCATTATGCCGCCCACGGCACGGGCGATGGTGCCACGTTGATCCACAGACAAGGGATAGGTCACCTGGGCCATGGCGGCGGCGGCGAGGCTTTTGGATTTGGATGATCCGGGTGTGGCGATGCCCACCACCACCAGCCCCTGTGACCGATAGGACTGATAAAGCCGTTCAAGCTCGGGCAGTTCATGGATACAAGGCGGGCAGTCAGGAGACCAAAAATTCAATACCACGACCTTGCCGCGCAGCACCTTTAAATCCAAGGTTTGGCCATTCACAAGTGGAATGGGCGTCGTTACCACATCGGATTTGTGGACAACCGGCCCAATAAGGCTAATCCAAAGCAAGAATGCTCCGATGAGGGCGACTATGGCCACTTTGGTCATCGGCCAAATGGTTTTCGACATGATGGATGTCCCCAAAAAAATAGCCCCCGTTTTTACTATTCAAGAAAGTGGTTAACTCGTGGGACGCGGGCGATCCGGCGGCTGTTCGCGCTGTTTTTCCAAATCAGCGTTGCAAGGGTATAGTCCAGACGCTGCCATTCACCGAATCCAGTTTGAGCGTATAAGAACCTGTCGGCAGCTTCAGATTGCTCGTCGCCGGGGGCAGGGTAATGGTAGCCTTTGAACCCACCGGCCCGGTTATACCGTATTTACCGATATGAATTTTTTGATAATCGTAGTCGTTTTTCAAGGCCGTTGGGGGCAACGCGGCAAGCTTGGTGCTATCCCATTCCTCAACCACGCTGCCATCCCGGGTGTTGACGAGTGCCACATGCAGCACGTTGGATGGCGCTTCGGGGGTGCCCGCGTCCACATAGGCATGGAAAGTCACGGTTCCGTCCCCTTGCAGGCGGCCGTTAGCGAGGGACCAATGATGTTTGGAGGGGCTCACGGGGCCGCCGTGGAATGGGGTGACTACCGAGCCGCGATAGTAGCTATAGGTGCCGACGATGAAAGCGACGGCTATCCAAAAGAGCACCATCGCGAATTTCTTATACCCCTGGTCGCTCAGAGGCAAAGGCAAACTGCCGCCCATCCAGCGAAACCATCCTTTTTGTGCCAGACCGGGCTTTTTCGCCAAGAGCCAGTTGTCCAGGGAATAAGCGCCCCCACCCACCAACAGGAGGGTCACGCCCATCGCAAAGTTCGACGCAGCCATGGTCCATTCGTCTATGCAGGTAGCTCCCTGCCAACCGAAAAGAAGCATGAGCACGAAGGACAAGCCGATGGTGGTCAGGGCGGCGATGCGCGTCAGCAGGCCCGTGATGAGCATGAACCCCGCAAACAGTTCTACCAAACTGAAGATAATTACCCCGACGTAGAGAAGAACGAAATGCTGCAGCAGGAAGGAAACGAGATGCTCCGTGCCCAGCAGGGCACCCGGCATGGCCGTCTGAAATTTATAGGCCATCCAGTGCCCGCCACCCCAAGCATCCAGTTTTTGCGGCCCGTAAATAAACCGGCGGGAGCCGCCGCCCCAGTAAATCCAACCCTGCACAAAGCGCACGGCGAGCAGCCCCATCGCCGCCAGGCGCCATCCTCTATCCACTTGATACGTCCTACCGTTCACGCTCGTTGCACTGCCCATGATCTTTCTCCTGATGATCTGGGGGGCCGTGCCCCCCTAATAAGTGCGTGGATCACTTCCCTTTGGGATAGGGCTTAAGCCATACTCTTACTATTTTGCGTACTGAAAGCCTGCCAATTGAAGCTCCGGCAACGTGCCCACTACGCCGGGTGTCAGGATGGCACCGGGAATGAGGTGGTTGGTGAATTCGGCCGCCATCTGCTCATGGGTGAGGCCATCGGGATTGATGCCTTTCTTGATCAATCCCTCGGTAATTTCCCATATCCCGTTGTGGCAACCCAGGAAAACGGCGCCGCGTCGCTGCAATACCGTCACGCTGTTATCCCTCGGAGAGAAAGGTCCTTCCGGGTTCTCAAAGTTGGCCGGGTCGGCGACCGCCGCCGGCGGTTCTTTGATCCACTCATTGCCTTTCCATTTTCCGCCGGTCATCTGCGCCAGATATTTATTCCAAATGAAATCATCGTACAGGGCCCAGTGGGCGGTGCCATGGGTGGCCGATACGCAGAGGAAATCCGGATGGTTGAACGACCAGACCTGTACATTCATGCTGTTGCGCATCAAGTTCAGCCAAGGACTGGAGACGTCAGTATTATCCCAGGCCTGTTTGGGGCCGCCGGCATAGTGGATGATCTCCCGCAAAGCCGCGTCATCCCATTGGTCGGGGTTGGTGAGAATCATGGGAACCGTTTTAAAGTCGCGCCGCCGCGGCGTTTTTGCCAAGCGTTCACTGAGTTCCTTCAGGCTCCTGGCACCAGCGGGCAACAAGTTGCCAGGGTTCCCGCTCAGGCCGGCCGCTACGGCGCTTGTTTGGGCACCCACGGCACCCACGGCCAGGGCTCCAGCACCCCACAATGCATGTTTCATGGCGTCGCGACGACTCAGCAGATTTTGCTCATTGCTCATGGTCCTCTCCTTTTGGTGTGCCAAACTACAACGTCTACTGCTTTTGGGCGGAATGCAGGGCATCTAAAACGGATGCATCGGCTTTCTGCGCGACCGCCCGCGCCGGAGCGCTACCCGTCAGCAATTCGCCACGCTGGAGATAGTAGACGGTTGTTTTACCGTTTTTCTGGACCAGCGATAGGGTGAGCGGGCAGAGACTGGTGGCGGCGGGGTCGGTGCGCAGGTAGCCGACAATGGCGCTGGACTGGCATACGACCAACAGCCGCTCGGCCTGGATTTCCGGAGGAATCCGGGCGGCAAGCTGCGGGTTGCCCTTGTGGATGCGGGGCAGCACATTCAGGTCGTTCACGACCTTGAAGTGGCGCTCCGTCAGTTGCTGGCTGATTTTGACGGCGGCAATGTCCGCAGGCATGGCAAAAGATTCGCTGATTATGATCGGCGCGGCGCTGGCCGTATCTATGGCCAGACAGGCAAGGGCAGAGAGAAAGAATAGTTTTTTAAACATAAAAAGGGTCTCCGGAAATGGGCGAAACATCTGTTGCGAAAAATGTCACTGGAATCCGTGCATCTGCTACGGCTGCGTGCAGCCAGCGCCAGCCATGATGTTGCAATCGCTGCAAATACAAGGCGATCGCCATGAACAGAATGGCCACGGTACTGGTGATGCTCCAAAACAGGGCATCGTCGGGCAACAGACTACGGATCGATAGGGAGCCCAGGTCCGGGCTGAGGATTGGGTTTATATAAGTGATGGCTTCCATACGCTCCTCCATCTTGTGTCGGGCAATAGGGAAGACCCACCTTGCCGCTCTCTTTATACTAAGCAAAATAGCCTATTGCTGAGTCCTGGCAAATATAATTAATCTATAGGCAAATCAAATACAATAATGCCGCAATTTCAAAACGGCGGCTCAGAATAACCGGTATTTTTGGGGATTGCCTGGAGATGTTCCGACCACCGCTCAAGGAACGCGGACGTGTACCAGCCCAGGAAAGAGCGCCGCCAGACCATTGGCGATAAAGGTCACGGCAATAGCGGCGAGCACCAGCCCGAAGATACGGGTAGAGATATTGATGCCTGCTACCCCCAGCCGACGTGACAGGGGCTGCGCCAGGCGTAGCGCCCCATAGGCCACCCCGGCAATCAGCAATATATCGACGATCAACAGGCCGCTGGCCAGCCACGACGCATTTTTGTGATGGGCGATGATGACGGTGACCATGGTGCCCGGCCCTGCCAGTAGCGGGATGGCGAGCGGTACCACGGCAACGTCCTCTTTCTGCATACCCTCGGCAGCCTCCTCCGGGGTGTGGACATAGCGGCTGGACTTGGCCTGCAACATGTTAAAAGCCAGCATCATCAGCACCATGCCGCCAGC
>DAIAVG010000115.1 GCA_027445725.1 Acidithiobacillus sp. | reverse complement strand
AAGACAGAAGTGTTGGCAAATTACATCCCGACCGGTCGGATAAAAGAAGGGCGGAACCGTGAGGCCCGCCCAAAAACCACCAAAGGAGGAAGAAACATGCGCTCGCAACAATCTACAGTCGCTTGCAAAGGATTAGAGAGCAAGGTCCGCAGAAAGTTCCACGCTGCTGGGATTTCTTTCTGGGACCCTGTATCCTCAGCGCGGTGGCGCAGTTTTTGCTGCTTTGAGGAACGAATAACCTGCGGAAAATGTCTGCAGAGGTAATAGAGTGGCGAGGAGCGATGCAGGTATGAGCACTGGAGCAGGGAGTAGGGCCATTTGGGTCAGGAGCGCGTTGATGTGGAGTGCCATTTGCGGTTTCCTGCTACTGTTCTGGCTGCCTTTTACGCATGCCGACCCGTTTTTGACGCCGGGCCAGGCCTTTCGCTTTGAAGCGAGTCTGAGCGGCCACGACCAGTTGCAACTGCGCTGGGATGTGGCGCCGGGGTACCACCTGTACCGCGACCGGATAAAATTCTCCGTGATGCCAGGCAGCATCATCCTCGGTCACTACACCTTGCCCGCAGGGATAATGCTGGACGACCCAGCCTTTGGCAAAATGCGGGTGCTGGAAGGACAAAACACCCTCACGGTACCTTTCACCGTCCAGGGAACTGTCCCTGCTTTCATTGAATTAAAAGCTACTTATCAGGGCTGCGCGAATGCCGGTGTCTGTTACCCTGAGCAGGTCAAAACAGTCCAGTTGGCTTTGACTCAGCAGGCTGTGGCACCGCCGGTGGCGCCCGTCGTGCAGTCGCCGACGGTGGTGAACGCGCCGGCGGCAGTCAGCCCCTCGAGTAACGCCGGGGTCCTGGCGGGGGCTTTGCAGGATCGTTTCTGGCTGACGTTGGGGCTCTTTTTCCTCTCCGGACTGGGTTTGGCTTTCACGCCTTGTATTTTCCCTATGATCCCTATTCTCTCGGCGCTGATTGTCGGGCAGGAGGCGGGGCGAGGCAAGCAGCGGTCACGCGCCTTTGCGCTTTCCATCGCCTATGTGCTGGGGATGTCGCTGACTTACACGGTTGCCGGGGTGCTTGCGGCGGTGACCGGGGCCTATATGCAGGCGGCCTTCCAGAGCCCCTGGGTGCTGGGGGCTTTTGCATTTATTTTCGTGCTGCTGGCACTGTCCATGTTTGATTTTTACGAGTTGCAAATGCCGAACAGTATCCAGACGCGCCTGGCGGGCATGGGAAAGGGTGGACATCTGTTCAGTACCTTTGTTATGGGCGCACTGTCGGCGCTGATTGTCGGACCCTGCGTAGCGGCACCTCTGGCGGGCGGGCTGCTCTTTATTTCGCAGACGGGGAATGTTTTTCTTGGCGGGCTATCGCTCTTCGCCCTCAGCCTGGGGATGGGCCTGCCCTTGCTGATCATCGGCACTTCCGCTGGCCATTTGTTGCCGCGAGTTGGTGCCTGGATGGATGCCGTCAAAGCGGTTTTTGGTGTGCTGATGCTGGGCGTCGCTATCTGGCTGCTGGCGCGGGTCCTGCCGGGGCCGGTTAGTCTGGTCTTGTGGGCAGCACTGGCAGTGATCAGCGCCATCTATCTCGGCGCGCTGGATGCGGTGGCCGTGGGCGCTTCGGGATGGCGTCGTTTCTGGAAAGGCTTCGGTGTAGTGGTGCTGGCGTATGGTCTGGTCATGGGTATTGGAGCGCTCAGCGGTGCCGGTGATCCTCTGCAACCTCTGGCACGCTTTACAGCCGTGTCGGCGCAGCCGGAAAACCGGGCTGAGGCTCCGCATTTTACGGTGGTAAAAACTCCGGAGGCTTTGCAGAATGCGCTGGCGCAGGCCAAAGGCAAGCCGATACTGGTGGATTACTGGGCGAGCTGGTGCGTGGAATGCGTGCGCATGGATAAAGTTACTTTCGCCGATCCGCGGGTGAAGGCCGCGTTACAGGGACGAGAGCTGATCCGCGTGGATGTGACACAGGATGACGCCGCCAGCCGCGCCCTCCTGAAACGTTACGATCTGGTCGGCCCCCCGGCCTTCATCGCCGTGGCCGCTGACGGCAAGACAGCCGCGCAGCAGGAAGGGTATTTAGGCCCAGAGGCGTTTTTGCAGTGGCTGTCGAGATCTTAGAGCAATCATGCTGATGCTTTTCAGTGCCCTGCCGCCTTTAGTGGCCCGCCCTTAAGCACATAAAGCGTTCCGCAATACGGGCAGCGGGCTTCTCCGGTCTCTTCGATCTTGAGGAAAACACGGGGATGCCCGTTCCAGCGGCTCATGCCGGGCGTGGGGCAGCAGAGGGGGAGGTCTTTGGCCTCCACCTCGGTATGGCTCTGGTCACAGCACCTGATGGGGCGGGTCATGAGGTCAGCCAACGTGGTGCAGCCATTCCGGATGGTCCTCACGACGCCCGGCCACCGTGTCGAAGTAGCGGCTTTGCAGCAGCTCGGTGATCGGGCCGCGACTGCCCTCGCCGATGATCCGATTGTCGATCTCGCGGATAGGGGTAACTTCGGCGGCGGTGCCGGTAAAGAAGGCTTCGTCGGCGATGTAGAATTCGTCACGGGTCATTTGCTTCTCGACGATGGGGATACCGGCATCGCGGGCGAAGCCCAGGATGGTATCGCGGGTGATGCCTTCCAGGGCGCTGGTCAGGGTTGGCGTGTAAAGAATGCCGTCGCGGATCATGAAAATGTTTTCGCCGGAACCTTCCGCCACGTAGCCTTCGCGATCCAGCAGCAGGGCTTCGTCATAGCCGCAGGAGGCCGCCTCGCGCTGGGCGAGCATGGAGTTCATGTAATTGCCCGTGGCCTTGGCCTTGCACAGGTGCACGTTGACATGGTGGCGGCTGAAGGAACTCACCTTGACGCGGATGCCCTTTTCCAGTGCCGCCTGGCCCAGATAGCTGCCCCAGCTCCAGGCGGCAATGAGCGCATGGACCTTGAGTCCCTTGGCGGAGAGGCCCATGCCTTCAGCACCGTAGAAAAGGAGAGGGCGGATGTAGGCCGACTCCAGATGGTTGGCGCGGATGACTTCTTTGGTGGCGTCGTTAATCTGGTCCTGGGTGAAGGGGACGTCCATCTGCAATATCTTGGCGCTGTTGAAGAGGCGCTTGGTGTGTTCCGGCAAGCGGAAAATGGCGGCGCCCTGCGGAGTGGCGTAGGCACGTTCGCCCTCAAAACAGCCCATGCCGTAGTGCAGGCTGTGGGTGAGACCGTGCACGGTGGCCTCCCGCCAGGGGACCATCTTGCCGTCAAACCAGATAAAACCGTCGCGTTCCGCCATGGACATCGTCACATCTCCTTAATCGCTATAACTGCCAATGAGTTCCTGCCAAATCTCCCGCACCCCATGCGCTGCGGCTTGTAGCGCGTCCCAACTCGGGATCTCTGTGGCGCGGATTTCGTTGTCCTGCAAGTTCAGCCAGCGCCGGTTTTCTTCCTGACGGTACCGTTGCCAGGCTTGCCCGAGGACGGCGCCCTGTTCCACGCTCCAGATGCCCGCGCCGGTCAGCGCGGTTATCCCTGCGGCGGTCCCGGTATCCTGGCATAGAGTCGGCTGCTGGGAGCAAGCCCCTAGCATAGCAAATTGTACGAGAAACTCGATATCTGTGAGGCCACCGGGGCTCAGTTTGAGGTGAAAGGCGTCCTGAGCGATAGTTTTGCTCCGATAAATGCGCTGCCGCATGCCGCGGACGTCTTCTGCCAACTGTCCTGGATCGCGTGGCTGGCCGAGGATTTCCGCACGCAGGCTGGTGAAACGGGCGCCGAGCGCCGCATCGCCGGCGATCCAGCGAGCGCGGGTGAGGGCTTGATGTTCCCAGGTCCAGGCGGATTCCCGCTGATAGCGGCTGAAGGCGTCCAGGGTGGTAACCAGGGGGCCGGACTGCCCGCTAGGGCGCAGGCGCATGTCGATCTGGTAGAGCAGCCCGGCACGGGTGAGGGTGCTGAGAATGTGAATAAGCCGTTGTCCGAGACGGGCGAACCAGGTGGGCGCCGCGAGGGGGGCAAGACCATCGCTTTCGGCGTCGAGGGGGGCGTCGTAAAGATAGACCAGGTCGAGATCAGAGGCGAAGCCCATTTCCCGGCCACCCAATTTGCCGAAGGCGATAACGGTGAAGGGGGCCACCTGGCCGTAGTTGGTCCGCACGCTACCGTGGCGGCGCTGCATCTCCGCTTCAGCCCAGGCCAATGCGGTTTGCAGGGTAAGCTGGGCGAGGTCGCTGAGTTGGGGGAGCAGGGTTTCGACAGGGATCTGATCTGTCCAGAAGGCAGCGGCGAGGCGCAGGGCTTCGGCATTTTTGAAGCGCCGCAGGGCATCCATCCGTTCTTCCATATCTTCAGCGAGCTGTAACTGTGCAGCGAGGGCCTGCGGCCAGTGCTCGGGGCTGGTGACCGTGTCGCTGAGCACGTCATCCAGCAGGATGGGGAAGCGTGCCAGCTCCTGTGCCAGCCAGGGGCTGTGCAGTAACTCCGCGATGCGTATGAGGTACGGCGGGTTCTCCGCAAGCAGCGCGAGGTAGTTGGCACGCCCCAGAATGGCCTCGACGAGGGTGAGGAAGCGCTGTAACAAGGCGTCGGTGTCTGGCTGGGCGCTGCACAGATCGAGGGTCAGAGGAAGCAGGCGGTTGAGGCGTTGTCGTCCTTCTGTAGAGAGGCGGCTGGCCACATCGCGGCTGTGGGCGAAGCGCCAGAGGCGCGTCCATACGGCTTCCGGCTCCGTGAAGCGCAGGACTTGGAGCAGGTCGCTGGGAGCGGTTTCCAGCGTGCCAGTCTGGGCGCGTTGCCAGAGTTTCTCTCCGTTGCGGTTTTTACCTTGGCGATCATCCTCCCCGGAGGCCAGGATGCGCTGAAAGATGGCGTGGTTCTGCTGGCGGAAGGTGTCCAGGGTTTCGCGCATGGTCATTACATCCGTGAGACTCATGCTGCAGGCCAGGCGTTGCCATTCCAGTTCCGAGCGCGGTAGTTGCTGGGTCTGCTGATCATTGACCATTTGCAGGCAGTGTTCGGTATTGCGCAAAAAAAGATAAGCACGCCGAAGCTGGTCGACATCGTCCGCAGGCAGGAGTCCGGCACTGGCGATGGCCGCAAGGGTATCCAGGGTGTTGGTGCTGCGCAGGGCGGGTTGGCGGCCACCGTGGATAATTTGCAGGGATTGACAGACAAACTCGATTTCACGGATGCCGCCTTGGC
>DAIAVG010000114.1 GCA_027445725.1 Acidithiobacillus sp. | reverse complement strand
ATCCGGCCCGGCCCCGATGCCGATCGTGGGTATGGTGATATCGCGGGTAATGTTTGCCGCCAACGCATCGGGGACCGCTTCCAAAACGACGAAGCGGGCACCCGCTTCCGTCAGTGCCCCGGCATCAGTCTGCAAGCGGCGCGCACTGTTCGCGTCGGTACCCTGCCGCTGAAAACTGCCCCACTGCCGCACCCGCTGGGGGGTCAGGCCGATATGGGCGCAGATATTGACGCCCCGCTCCGCGCAGAAGGCCACCGTAGGCGCCATCTCCGCACCACCTTCCAGCTTGATGACATCGGCACCAGCGCGCAGCAGGGTTACCGCCGCATCCCAGGCCTGCTCCGGACCCTTTTCGTAGGTCCCGAAGGGCAGGTCAGCAAATACCAGGCAGTCACCTGCTCCCCGCGCCACCATCCGGGTGTGATAGGCCATCTGCTCCAACGTAACACTGAGGGTGTCATCGGCACCGGTGACCACCATGCCGAGAGAATCGCCTACCAGTATGCCATGCATCCCCGCCTCCGACGCGAAACGGGCGAAGGGATAGTCATAGGCCGTAACCACGGCGCGTTTTATGCCGTTTTTTTTGTCCTGCACCCAGCGGGCAATTTTCTTATGCATCTCGCTCCTCAGCCTCTTTCAGCCGATATCTGACGGCGTCGATCAACTGTTCAGTGTGCCGCGGATCGTGGACAAAATCCACCTGCGCCGAGTTTGATGCGGAACTGGTCATGCACGGGCGGAACAGGCGTTGCGCCCGGATGTTTCCTGAATGTTGTCAGGAATACGGGTGATGGACTGCCCGGCCACGGCGGACAGGTGATCGGCGAGGCGCCCGCAGCCGGGAATAACCAGTTCCGGATCAAACTCGGCAAGGGGGACGAGCACGAAGGCCCGCTCGTGCAGACGGGGATGGGGCAGGGTGAGTTCCGGGTCCGTGGAATGGATAGTCCCGTAACTCAGCAGGTCGAGGTCCAGCACCCGCGGACCCCAGTAAATTTCCTCGGCGCGGCGGCGTCCCGCTGCTGCCTCCAGCGTTTGCAGATGGCTGAGGAGGGCGCGGGGTTGCAATGCCGTTTGCAAGCGGGCGACCGCATTGATGAACGCGGGCTGGGGGACACCACCCACGGGTGCTGTCCGGTAGAGATGGGACTGCCACAGGAGGGTGCTTTCCGGTACGGCGGCCAAGGCCCCCAGCGCCTGCCGCACCTGTGCCTCGGGCAGGTCCAGGTTGCTGCCAATACTGATCCAGGCAATCACGGTTGGATGGCAGGCAGGATGCCTTGTCTGATAAGCCATTGTCGGGCAGTTTCCTTGTCTTTAATCGCGCCATCCAGGCGGGCATCGTGCAGACGACGTAGTACCTTACCAAGCTGTGGACCGGGCGCCAAGCCCATGGCTTGCAGATCCTTGCCATTGAGCGGTGACGTCAGGCCGCGCTGTTTCAGCAAGTAGTAGCGGCCACTTTCGGTGATGGCATCGGTTTCCGGGTATTCTGCCCGTAGCGCCAGCATGCCTGGCAGAGACAGCGATTCCCATAATCGCGCTACTGCACTGGGGCGACTGGCCTTCGCCAAGGCCACAGGCATTTCTGACAGCCGGTGCAGATCGTTCAGAATATGACGCCCCTCAGCCAGCGGCCAATAGTGTAAGCGTTTCTCCGCCTCCGCCCAAGGGACATCCCGCCAGAGTATGGTCAGCAAGACGGCGGCGCCGAGGAGTTTCTCGCCGGAGAAGTGGCAGTGAAACCACTTGATTTCCTGTTGACCACGCCGTATCCGGGCAAGGAGGGCCTCCAGTTCCAGCGGTGCCGGGCGCAACAGTGTCCACAATTGCCAGGCACCCAGCTTCTCCAAAGCCGCAGGGAGGTCGGTGAGTTCGAGCAGATACTTCAGTTCACGCCATAAACGCGCGCCGCTGAGTCTGGCGAAAACATCCTGGGCCAGCGCCTCCTCCAGTAGTCCGCGGGTGTCGGTTTCCAACTGGAGTTGAAAACGCACGGCGAAACGAAGTCCGCGCAGAATGCGGGTGGGGTCATCCAGAAAAGAAAGGGGATGGAGCACGCGCAGCAGGTTGTGTTGCAGATCTTCACTGCCTCCGTAGGGATCCAGAAAGTCGCCAAAGTTTTCCGGATCCAGGGAGATGGCCATGGCGTTGATGGTGAAATCGCGGCGGATCAGGTCCGCCTGAATGTCTCCAGGTTGCACTTCCGGCAGCGCGGCGGGCGCTGGATAATGTTCTATCCGGCAACGCGCCAGATCCAGTTGGAATCCGTCGGGGTACTGGAGGATGGCGGTGCCGAATTGCGGATGATAGGTGCATTGCACGCCGGACAGTTCCGCGGAGCAGGCCCCGGCGACTGCGCGGACATCACCCTCGATGGCCAGGTCTACGTCTGGTGTGGGATGGTTTTGCAGGAGGTCACGGACAGAGCCGCCCACAAGATAAGCCGGTGTGCCAAGGTTTGCAGCAATCCTGCCGATGGCGTGCAGGCGCTCTAGCAGCGCGTCTCCCCATCGCTGTTGCAGCATCTGGCGAATCTGTGCGGCGGGTAAGTGGCCTGCCTTTGGGATGGCACTGTGAGCGTCCAGCGAGTCGTGTCCCGTGGAAATGAGAGGGTCCGAATTAACCGCTGGCGGTTTGTCCGTCGTCATGACTGTCGTCTGCGTCGCCCGGCTGGGCCACGTTGCCCTGATCCGAACGATTACTGCGCCGTCGCCGTCGCCGGGGACGACGACGTGATGTTGCCGGGAGTGGCCCCAGCGCTGGTTCCTGTCCGGTTTCTTCGAGACGGGCCTGTTCGATGAGGAGGCGCCGACCATCATGATCTGCGGTCTGGAATTGTTCCCACCATTCCACCAAAGTGGCAGGTATTTCTCCACTCTGGCAGCGCAGACTCAGGAAATCGAAGGCCGCGCGAAAGCGTG
The DNA here is from genome assembly GCA_027445725.1 of Acidithiobacillus sp. The sequence goes on along the minus strand of DAIAVG010000114.1, from coordinate 2,304 downwards.
GATGGGCGAGCAGAGCATGAGGACGACGTCCGCCACGGCGCAGAAAGCGCGCCTGCAAATCCCAGATTTCGCGCATGGGCAGAGCGAAGCGGCGGGGGACAGAAACCCGCCCCACGCATTCCTGCAGCACGTCGCTGGCGGCCTGCTGCAACGCGACCGTGGCGGGTTTGCCCTGCTGCTCGAGCAACTGGCTTTGCAGTTGCAGGGCCGGCCAGAGCAGCGCGGCAAAAAGGAACGCGGGCGTCACCGATTTGCCGTCGCGTACCCGCGTATCGGTGCCTTCCAGCGCGCCTTGCAACAACGCACGCGCCGCGCCGTATTCCGCATTGTCGAGGAGCACATCCACCTGCGGAAACAGGGCGGCAAACAGTCCCTGCTGACGTAGGTGTTCAAAACTGGTCTGCGCATTGCCGTTCAGAAAAAGTTTCAGCGTTTCTTCAAACAGTCGCGCCGAGGGCACCTCCTGCAGGCGCTCGCGGCAGGCCGCTATGGGCACTTGTGCGGCTGTATCCATTATGAATCCCAGCTTGGCAGCAAAGCGAACGGCCCGCAGCATCCGCACCGGATCTTCCCGGTAACGCTGTTCGGGATCACCAATGACACGCAGACGACCGGCCTGCAAATCTTCCATACCTGTGGAGAAATCTAAAATGCTGCGGTCGGCGATATTGTAATAAAGGGCATTGGCGGTGAAATCCCTTCGCCGTGCGTCCTCTTGCAGCGAGCCATAGACGTTGTCTGCCAATATGCGCCCTGTTTCACTGTGCTCACTGGCTTCGTCTTCCTTGCCGTTCGCGCTGCCACGGAAGGTGGCTACTTCAATAATCTCGTTACCAAACTGCACATGGACCAGAATAAAGCGTCGGCCGATCAGTCGTGCGTTGCGCCGAAATAGCTTCCGGACCTGCTCTGGGTGCGCGTCCGTCGCGACATCGAAATCCTTAGGCTCCCGTCCCAGCAGCAGATCGCGGACACTGCCGCCGACCAGATAGGCCTGAAAGCCAGCGCGGTGCAGGCCATTGAGCACTTGCAAGGCGCTGTCACTGATCTGGCGCCGGGATATGTTGTGCTCGCCGCGCGGCGTCACCCGTGCACCGGGGATGCCGAGTGATAGCGACAAGGGTGCCGCCGCCGTTTCGACGGCGCTGTCGGGCAGGTTCAACTGCTTGGTAATAAAGGATTTTATGGATACCAAAGGCGATCTCTGGGTTGGTAGGCGGTAATCTGGGCGACAGTGTACCTGAAAAGTTGCGGAAAAGCAGTGCTCGCCGGGAAGCGCGTGCCTTTCTCTATATAATGTCCAATAATTATGGGTTGTCTTCTGATCGAATTGCGTTAGGTAAATTGACCATTCCCCAGGCTTGTCTGACCAGGTATACCGGCCTCTGCTTGCTTTCCTCATAGATCCGACCGAGGTACTCACCGATCACCCCCAGGGCCATGAGCTGCACGCCACCCAGGAACAGCAGGGTAACCATGATGGATGGATAACCCTTTACCAGGTTTCCATACACCAGGGTACTGATTACCAGCCAGACGGCATAAAGAAAGGCCAGCAGCGAAACCACAAAACCCAGATAAGCGGCAAGTTGTAATGGTACCTGGCTAAAAGAAGTAATACCTTCTACGGCGAGATTCCATAGCCGCCAATAGCTCCAAGTCGTTTTTCCCGCATGGCGAGGCGCGCGATGGTAGTACACATTCGTGCTGCGAAAGCCGACCCAGGCAAACAAACCTTTCATGAATCGTCTGCGTTCGGGAAGCGCCTGCAGGGCATCCAGAACCGGACGGGACAACAGCCGGAAATCACCCGTATCCGGCGGTATCTCCACGTCGCTCATGCGATTGATGATCCGGTAAAAGACATGGGCAGAGGCGCGTTTGAGCCACGACTCTCCTTCGCGGGAGAGGCGGACGGCGTTCACCACATCAAACCCCTCCCGCCATCGGGCAAGAAGCTCGGGAATCAGTTCGGGCGGGTCTTGCAGGTCAGCATCCAGCGGAATGGCGGCTTCTCCCTGTGCGGCATCGAGCCCGGCGGTGAGCGCCGCTTCCTTGCCAAAGTTCCTGGATAAGTCAATAACTCTGACCCGCCGATCCTGGTGGTGCAGGGCGATCAACTGCAACAGTGTGTCGTCGCCGCTGCCGTCATTGACGCAAATCATCTCCCATGGCTCACCCGCTTCGTCCATGACGGCACGGACACGGGTGTAGAGAGTCTGGAGACTCCCGGATTCGTTGTGGCATGGGACGATGATGGAGGCAGTCACGATGCTGTGTTGCGGGTCCGGTCGTGGAAATGAT
>DAIAVG010000113.1 GCA_027445725.1 Acidithiobacillus sp. | reverse complement strand
GTAATCAATTTCATGACGACACCTCTTGCACAGGGTTGGAACATCCCGGGGACAAAGGCCCCGGGGGTTAGAACATGAAGCCGGTTTCGACCATGCCACGGAGTTGAGTGCCACCCAGGGCGCTCCCGGTGTTAGGGTCGATATTCTGTCCGGAAAAGCCGTATCCGGCGGGACTGGACGCTGTAACATAAGACAGCTCAGCCCGAGCGAAAAAGCCGCCGTCCTGGTAAGTCGGCGTCACGGTCAGCGACCAGGCATGGGAGCCGGGGCCGAAGCCGGTGAGATTGGCCGCACCATCAGTGGCGGTGCCGGAGTTGCTGATGTACTCCACCCGACCGGCGATGGATATTTTGTCCGTCAGGCTATAGTCGGCGAGGATGGCGGCACCGAGGGTACTGGTCTTTCTGGTGCCATCACCCAGCGCCTGAATTGCGCCGGCCGGCACGCTGGTATACTGCATGTAAGGCGTGACCGACAGGTTGCTGCCATTATAGGTGTAACCTACGTCGAAGATGCTTTCGTTATTCTGCAACGGTGTGGTAGCAATGGAGGAGTAGGCATAATCGGTCTGTCCCAGATTCCCGCCACCCTGGAAGAACACGCTGTTCTGTTTGTTAATCGCCCAGGTCAACATGCCGGTCACCCAGTTGAAGCGATTCGAGTAGAAGCCATCATTCCAGGATACCGATGCAGTGACCGGACCTGCGGTATAATTGGCCTGAATACCTTTATTGACCGCATTCTCCTGGCCCCAGAGCAAGCCGCGCTCAATGTTCCAGTTCTGGTAGCTATAGGTGTATTCGGCACCGAGCAGGGTAAAGAGCTTGCCAATCTGGATATTGAAGTTGTCGGTCGGCGCGATCTCGACATAGCCGACGGGCAGGGCACCGAAGGTGTTCTGGGTGAAGGTGCCGGTGGAGACAAAATTGGACCCGAGGCTCATGACGTTATACGCCCCTGCCTGCAGATAAAATTGCACAAGCCCGGTGTTCTTCTGGATGATGACCATGCCGTTGCTGATATCTGCCGAGGCGTATTTGTTTCCTGGGTTACCTGATCCGGCGAATTTGTTGTCCTGCCAGACGCCATAGCCGCTCGCCACACCTTGCACGTTGAGTTTACCCAGTGGACCCGCCTCAAAGGTCAGCGGGCTGGGCAGTGCCAGTGGCGATGCGTGGCCGGTCTCAATCATCATGGGGAGCGCCGCGAGCATTGCCAGCGAGATGATTTTATAACGACAACCGTTTTTCGAAATCTTCATGTTTGCCTCTCCCTATTATATGAAATTGCAGGAAGCTCCTAGCAAACTTGATGCCAACTTACAACAACTTAAAAATCAATGCGTTTAACAAAACAATCAAGGCCCTGAGCGGGAAATTGCACTATAGTGATGCGTTGTGCACTACTATGGTGCGGCATATTGGGAATTGCAGAGCATCCAACCCTCAGGATGTGAATGGCTCGCTCAGGGAAAGGTCTTCCATATCCAGGTGAACATCATATCCCCAGAGACTATGAACAAAGCTGAGGGTTTTCTGGGCCTCATCCTGGGCGAGGGGCTGGGTATCTATCTGCCGCAAACGCAGATGGCGATTTCCCCAGCGATCCACGGACACGATCTGAATGTCCGGCGGGCGGGTACTTTCGGCGATTTGTTGGGCTAAAGCCTGGCGCAAATACTGGTAGCCGGAGTCATCATGGATGGCACTCACCCGATACGCCGCGGCGCTGGGATCGTTGCTCAAGGCAAAGAGATGCAGGTCGCGCATGACCTTGGGTGAGAGATATTGCAGGACAAAGCTCTCATCGCGGAATTCGCGCATGGCGAAGTGGATTTGCTTGCGCCAGTCGGGGTCCCCGGCAAAGGCAAACCAGCGGCTGTCCTCTTCCGTGGGCGCCTGACAAATCCGTTTGATGTCCTGGAACATGGCAAAACCCAGGGCATAAGGGTTGATGCCGCCGTAGCGCGGATCATCAAAATCGGGCTGGAAGGTGACGGCGGTGTGGCTGGCGTAAAACTCCAGCAGGGTGCCGTCAGTCACCAGCCCCTTGGCATGCAGGCTGTGCAGGATATGGTAATGCACGAAGCAGGCGAAGCCCTCGTTCATGATCTTGGTCTGCCCCTGGGGATAGAGATACTGGGCGATCTTGCGGACGATGCGCAGGATTTCCCGTTTCCAGCCTTCCAGGTGCGGGGCGTTTTTTTCGATGAAGTAGAGCAGGTTTTCTTGCGGGTCGGGTGGAAAGCTGGCAGATGCTGCGGGTTGATCGGCGCTGTGCGGGGGCAGTGTCCGCCAGATTTCCGAGAGCTGCTGCTGCAGATAACGCTCGCGTTCTTCGCGCCGCTGCTCTTCCTCGCGCGCCGAGAGCTGGCGCGGGCGGCGGGCGCGATCCACGCCATTGCGACTGATGGCGTGGGCGGCGTCCAGCACGTCGGTCACCGCGTCGATGCCGTAGCGTTCCTCGCAATGGGCGATGTAGCGCTGGGCGAATTCCAGGTAGTCGAGAATGCCCTCGGCATCGGTCCACTGCTGAAAGAAGACGTTGTTTTTGAAGAAGGCATTATGCCCGTAGGCGGCGTGGGCGATGACCAGGGTCTGCATGGCCATGGTATTTTCTTCCATGAGATAGCTGATACAGGGGTTGCTGTTGATCACCAGTTCATAAGCCAGGCCCATCTCGCCGCGCCGGTATTGCCCGGACTCAATGGCGCGCTGTTTGCCGAAGGACCAGTGGGCGTAATAGACCGGCAGGCCGATGGAGGCGTAGGCATCGAGCATCTGCTCGGCGCTGATGATCTCCAACTGATTGGGGTAGGTGTCGAGCTGGAGTTCTTCGGCAGCGATGGCCGCGATGGCTTCGGTGACGGCGTCAATCCGCGCAAAGGTCCAGTCGTTGTCGGTAAAGAGGAATTTAGACATGGCTCGGCATCTCCTCAGTGGCAAAGAGGGTACGGAAGAGCGGATAGATATCCTCGCGATCGCTGGCGCGGGCGGTGATCAGTTCCGGGAAATCCTGAGCAATGGCTTCGTACAGTTGCAGCAGATCACTCTCACTGTCACGGTTGACCTCCAGATAGAAGAGGTTGCGCAAGCGCGGCAGCAGATTCATGAGATGCTTTTCCACCACCGCATTGTCAGCAAAATAATTGTCGCCGTCAGATACCTGAGCCAGATACACGTTCCAGCGATCTGGCGAGAAGCGTTGCTGCATGATCTCTTCGGTCAGGATGATGGCCGGAGAGACCAGCGTGCCGCCTCCCTCGCGGGCACCAAAAAAGGCCTGCTCGCTGCATTCCGAGGCGGTACTGTGGTGTTTGATGAAGACGATCTGCACCGCCTGATAGTGGCGATGCACGAACAGATACAGCAGCAGGAAGAAGCGTTTGGCCAGATCCTTTTCCTTCTCGCCCATGCTGCCGGAAACATCCATTACACAGAACATCACCGCATTGGTAATGGGGTGGGGCTGCTGGTCGATGTGGGCGAAGCGCAAATCCGCCTCGTCAATGAAGGGAATGGCTTTGATCTTGCGTTCCAGGGCGGCAATCTGGCGATCCAGTTCGCTGAGGCGCTCCTGCTCCACGGAGACATCCTGCCCCTGCGCCACGCGGTCCTGAATCTCTTCCTGCAGTGTGCCGCGGGCGCCCAGCAGGCCCTGCAATTCACGGCGCTTGCCGGCACGCAGAGCAAGTCGGCGGGCACGGGCGGCCCGCATGGTGCGCCCGATGTGCATGCGGGAGGGGCTGCCATCTTTGATGAAACCCGCCCGCCGCCATTGATCTGCCTGGATATCTCCCTGAGCGGTCTTGCGCAGGTTGGGTAAGGCCAACCCGTCGAAGAGCAGATCGAGAAATTCGTCGGCAGAGAGGACGATGGCAACTTCGTCATCACCCAGACCGTCGGGTGAGCCCTCGCGGCTTTTGCCGGAGCCGCTACCCCCTTCGGGTTTACTGATTTCGTCGCCGCGCTGATATTCCTTGTTGCCGGGTAATACGCGCTCCCAGGAGGCATCGCTGAGATCACGACGAAAGCTCGGTTCATGGAGATCGCGGGTAGGAATGGAAATAGGTTGATCGGCGTTGGCCAAGTCTTCAATGGAGCCGGAGCGTGCCATTTTCTCGACAGCGACCTTGAGCCGGGCGCGGACGCGTCTTTGCAGACGGTCTTGATTGGCCGTGGATCGAGTTCCGGAACTGCGCCGGTCGATAATCGTGCTCATGGCAGACTCCCAAGTGGCGACGCTTCACTCACATTATGACCTAAAATGGGGCGGATGGTTGCGGATTATTGATGTTGGGGCGGACCTCCCCGTGGGAGGCCCGATACAGGTCACCGCTTACTCGTACACCTGCTCCCCATGCTGGGTGACGTCCAGACCTTCCCGTTCCTGCTCTTCTTTGACGCGCAGGCCCAGGGTCCAGTCGATGGCCTTGAGGATGATAAAGCTGACGATGGCATCATAGACAATGGTGACACCAACACCTGTCGCCTGAATGAGCAGTTGTCCGGTATTCCCCTCCAGCACACCTGCTGTACCACCGATGGCCTGCACCGCGAAGACGCCGGTCAGCAACGCACCGATGATACCGCCGACGGCATGGACGCCGAAGGCATCCAGGGAGTCATCATAGCCCATCCAATTCTTGAGATAGATCGATGCCCAGAAGCAGATGACCCCTGCTGCTATACCAATCCACAAGGCGCCCATGGGGCCGACGAAGCCTGAGGCAGGGGTGATGGCGACCAAACCGGCTACTGCACCGGAGGTCATGCCCAGCACCGTCGGTTTGCCGCGCGCCAGCCATTCCGCAAACATCCAGGAGAGGGCCGCCACGGCAGTGGCAATCTGGGTGGTGGCCATGGCCATGCCCGCCCGGTCACTGGCGGCCACCGCCGAACCGGCGTTAAAGCCAAACCAGCCGACCCAAAGCAGGGAAGCGCCGATCAGGGTATACATCAGGTTGTTGGGGTGCATGGCGTCATGCTTGTAACCCACCCGCTTGCCCATGACCAGTGCAGCGACCAGACCGGCAATACCGGCATTGATATGCACCACCGTGCCGCCCGCGTAGTCGAGGACACCATCCGCAGCCAGCCAGCCGCCGGGGCCCCAAACCATGTGCGCGATGGGCGCATAGACCAGCAGTGACCAGAGGCCGGTGAACCAGAGCAGGGCAGAGAACTTCATTCGCTCGGCAAAGGCACCGACAATCAGGGCCGGGGTGATAA
>DAIAVG010000112.1 GCA_027445725.1 Acidithiobacillus sp. | reverse complement strand
AAACTCCTGGTGCTGTCTTGGAGCAGGCTCGGCCAGGATGCCCTGGCCTGGGCCGGAGCAAACCTGATCATCAAGATTGATCCAGCCCCCTACGAATCCGGAGATCTGGCATACGGCCCCACTCCCATGCAGACGGTGAACCGATCGGTTGACCTTTGGAAGCCGTTCTCACCTGAGCACTGGCGAGAGCATGTGCGAAGAATGAGCCTGTTCGACCTGGCTGTTTACCTGAAACTGAAGGTAGGAACGTGGGGAACGACACCGATAGCCCGCCGGCGGCATGTCACAAAAGATCGGCTTGATGGTATTGGACTTGGGTGTCTGATTCATCCCACCCGCTCAACCGCCTCGATCTTCCTATGCGGTGAGCGATCACTGCTGGAGATTGTCGAAACAGACCTTGCGGACCAGATCAAATAGGCTTCACAGGTAGAATCAGGAATGACTAAAGCCTTCTACAACTGAAAACTCGCCATTGTTTTGTAATGGAAATATTTTGTCCCGGCATGCCATTTTGTAGAAAGTATCCGCGCAGGAATATGCTATAAATACATAGTGTAAGCGGGATTATGGGGCTAGAATGGGGTTCAGGTGGTCGGAGGTTCAAATCCTCTCGCCCCGACCAATAAATCAAGTGGTTATGAGGTGTTTTTCTGATCATCTTCCGGGGCCTGTGACGAATTTGTGCCAATCACACCGGAAAGGATGGTATCAATGTTCCTGGCATCCTCTGCCAGATGTGCGTATTGAAGTACCATGTCGAGGCTTTCCCATCCTCCCATTTCCTGCAATTTTGAAAGAGACGTACCGGACTGGATATGCCAACTGGCCCAGGTATGACGCAGATCATGCCAGCGGAAATTCTGAATGTCGGCGCGCTTCAAGGCGTTCCACCATGCTTTCCCGGAAACCTATTGACGCCTATGGCACGTCTGGCTTTGGCCTGATCGGGGTGAATCCACGCAACACGGCGACGAAGATCAATCTGTCCCCATTCCAGCAACTTGACATTGGTTTGCCGTAATCCGGTAGCCAGAGAAAAAGTGGTCATATCCCGCAAATGTTCGGGAAGTTCGGCCAACAATCCTTGCGCTTCATCATGCGTCAACCATCGAACCTTCTCGGCCAGCCTGGATCTGCGCAAACATTGTCATATTGGCAAGGATTCCGCTATTGATGAACGCTGAGGAACAGTCCAGGCTGGATTCCATCGTGCGGCAACTGGCCTGTCGCGGGGGTATTTCCGAGGCGTCGGCGCGGCGATTGGTGAATGATCTGTTCTTGCGCGAGGAGATTGCCGATCACTATGTGCGTACCGAAGTGGGATATGTGGCCTTGGGGCTGTCGACTTTTCAGCCGGGTCCGCCGATTGCGATTCAGGAAACGATCAGTTGGGTGCGGGAGATGGGTGAGCAGTCCCCGGACCATCAGCCGAAGCCTGCGATTCCCACGAAGGAAGAATTGCGGCGGTTGAATGAAGGGCGGCGGGAGATGCGATTCCTGTCCATGCCGGTTCCCGGTAGACCGGATCATTACCGGTGGCTGGTAACGATCATCGAGGATGAATCCCCGGAGATTCTGCGAGTATGGAATCGGTATTGCTGCAGTGTGTCCTCGCTAGCGCGTTATCAGCTATCCTCGCGGCATTTCTCACTCGAAGAGCGTGGCGACCTTCGCCAGTACTTCATCCATGAGCGGCACCGGCAGCGTTTCCACCTTACGGGCATGACGGGCGGTCAGGTCGATCACTCGGGGCTGGTCACAGCGCACGACGCCGGTAGTCTTGATGCCGATCACGGGCACTGCGAAGCCCAAGCGTCGGGCGAACTCGTCGTCATTGGTGATGGGCAGGATCATCGGCAGCTTGGTCGCCTCGTTGAACTCGGCAGGCGTCACGATGAGGACAGGACGGCTGCCGCTTTGCTCATGCCCCGCAGTCGGGTCGAGCGACACCAGATAAATGTCGCCGCGTCTCATAGCGGCTCGCGGCCTACGGGGGGCACTTCGACCCACTCGCGTTCCTCGGCTGGTTGCGGTTGCGAATAGTCCGAGGCGGCCAGCAACTCCGCAAGCGTGGAGCGCGTTTGTGGGCATGGGTTGACCACCAGGCAGCCATGATCGACGGCCAGGCCGACCGTCCCGCCGGCTTGCAGGTGCAATTGATCGAGGAAGGCGGGTGGAACGGCCAGCATGACCGAGCCGCCGACCTTGCGCAGATTGGTTGTGTGCATGAGGCATCTCCAAAGCATTAAGTTATATCAAAGTATCATCCCATGCCTGTCCGTCAAACCCACGTATCAAACAGACCGCTGGTCTCCAGAAACTCGACTAAAGAACACCAACTGGCCAAGACCTGGGAAATGCGACTTTCGCGGATATCGCGAAGGGGAAGACTGCGCTTTGTGTGAAAATGAGGGGATTCCGCGTTTCCAGGAAGCGCAACACACTGAATTACCGGAAATATTTCTGCAATTATATCGCCAAGGAGGCGCAGAAAGCTGGGAAAAGCCGTTACACAGCGCACTGCGCGTCATCCGCTATATTCAATCTCTTTGGGTTTGATTCCCCGGTGCTTGCAGCGAAATCTAACAAATAGGGGCGGAGGGAATACCCCGCAGCTTGCTGCAGGAATTTTTATTCGCAGATAGATTTTTGAGATCACAACGGTACTTGATCAAGGTCGCCGAACAGCTCCATAATAGCGGATGGAAATCTTTTGGTTTCCGAGCGTCATACGGAATAATTGCACAAAAAATCATTCAGTTAAGTGGTGATATTGTGCCTCATATTTAAATTCTACCGGTGTGATCCGGGCACTGGGCATCGTAGATACATTGTCGGAATTGGAACTGGCTGGAATTCAGTATGTGAAATAGCGCCTTTTCATAGGAGATAATTATGCAACGCAAGAAGATACTTGTCACAACGATAGTCATGGCTCTCTCGGGACTTTGCAGTATCACCGCGCAGGCCGATTCGGGGCAGACGCCCCAGCAATGGACCACATACGCTATGGATGCCAGTCACAACGCCTATTATGTATCGGCGTTTCCGTCCGTGTCCTGGACCTTCATGGTTCCCGGCAGCAATGATATCAATCGACAGGTGGTGCGCAGCGTAACGACCATACGGGATCTCGTAGGCTTCCCCATTGGGGTTGCCGTTGCCCATGGAACTGTCTATGCGTCCAACGACAATGGCTATCTCTATGCCCTAAACGCGCACAATGGGCACCTGCTATGGAGTGCCAACGCCTACAACCAGCTAATGTCCACTCCCATCGTGGCCCGACCCGGCAGCCATGAAATGGTCTATGTGGGCGCAGGAAACTCGGTTTTCACCTATAGTCACGCCAAGCTTTTCGGTGTGCCTGGCGCTCAGGTCATCCGTGGCGCAGATGTGTCGGCAATTGAGGCTTTCAATGGTCGGACCGGCCGACTTGGGTGGGTCTATCACACGAAAGGCGAAGACATGCCTACGCCGACTTATGTAGACGGTAAGTTGATTTTCGGCAATGGCGATGGTTACATCTACGCCTTGAACGCCCGAAACGGCACTGAGCTGTGGAAGACTGCCATCCGTTCTTTTGTCAGTATGTCGTCGGCCACCCCCGCAGATGGCGGTCGTATCATTGTCATGGGCGGCACGCACCCCAGCCGGATTTATGCGGTAAACAGTTCCTCTGGCAAGTTGCTGTGGACGGTGCATCCTGAAGACATCTTCTCCAGTAGCGGGGGGGATGGCACTTGGGCGGCCCAAGGCAACGTCGTGGTCGGGCAGATAGAAATACGACGCCCCAACACAGTCAAGGGGAGGTCGTCTTCGGAAGAGTTGGCCGTCAATGCCCAAAACGGTCATATCCTGTGGACGCGACTGCTGGGCTCTGGAAAGATCCCACCTCGTAATAAAGATGCGGTTCCAGATATCGCCGATGGTACGATCTATACGGGAAGCCCGGTTACCCACAACGAATATGCCATCAATCTGCAGAACGGCAACATTCTCTGGCAGAAGCATCTCCCAGCTGGGATGAAGGCGGCGCCGTTGGTGGTGGGGAAGTGGGTAATTCAGCCCACCGGGAGCGGCGCCATTTGCACATTGAATCGCCAAAGCGGGGTGTTAACTCATATGTACCATAATCGTTCCGGCGGTTTTGGCCCCCAAAATGGGGTGTTGATAGGGAAAACCTATTTTATTGGCTCCAATACCGGATATATGGAAGCCATTCCATTACGCAAGATTGTGGGTTGACTGTCTGATGTGAATCGCCCCGGATTTTGAGGAGGCTCCTTTTTCCAAGAGAATGGAGTCATGCCCGGCAATACGCAAAAACGTGTGACATGGCCTCATCCCGTCCGAACGGGATGTACGCATTATCCTAAAAACAGCAGTTATGGTCCGGCCAGGGCTGGGAAGGCCCCTGGTGACGACCATGGTTTTTGGGTAATTTGCGCGATGATGTAGCCGACGAGAAGGTTCCAGGTGGAGCGTCCAAGGGACTGCTCCGCAGTCTGGAGAACCATTCGTAACCCTCTGCGAATATTCTCGATTCCGCGTTCCACCTTTTTTGAGCCGCATGCATGGGCGTCAGATAAATCTGGGTCTGACCCGCATGTTTCGTGCTCAGACCTCAGGTGCAGTGCGGATGGGCGCTCCTCTCTTTGGGCGCGGCCCATTGTCCGCCGCAGTCACTGGCCCTTATTCCAGGGCCGCTCCTTTTTGCTCAGATCCTGGAGAAAACTGGCGATTCCTTTATGGGCCACTGTTTGCCCGTACGTATTCCGGTAAGTCAGGTTCATGCAAATCCCGTCGATGAATACATCGTAAATCTTCCAGCCGGAACGTTCCTGGAGGAACGCATAGGTGACCGGAATGTTCGCCAGTCCGTTCGTTTGGAGAATCATCGTGTTCACCTGCACGACATCAGGATTTTGATATATCTGGCGGCTGCTGAGGATCCGTACCGTCTGTCCAGAGTAGTGACTGAATGCAATCATGTACGTGTGGACCAGTTGATCCTTGAAAAGCCGGACGAACTCGTCCTGCTGTGTCGGCGTCATCTGGCTCCAGTATTGACTCATGACGAAGCGCGACATGGTCATGAAATCGATATGGGGCAGCACAACGTCCGCGATGTGGTTTTGGACGGCGGGCGTAAAGGATTGTCCCTCATGCCCCTGCAATACGTGAATGACCTCTTGGGTTATGCTCTGGACGATGGCGGTGGGCGTATCCGGTGCTAC
>DAIAVG010000111.1 GCA_027445725.1 Acidithiobacillus sp. | reverse complement strand
CGGAAATGGCGCGAAGTTCCGGAAATTCGCATGATTCGGGACTGGTATGAGCACCCTGCCTATATTCGTGCTCTGGCGGACAGTATCCGCGCCTGGTGGCAGGAGCACGGGCAGGCAGAGCGATTGCTGATTTCTTTTCACGGCTTGCCGGAGAGTTGCATTGAGAAGGGCGATCCCTATCGTGCTCAGTGCGAAAAGACCACCGCACTGCTGGTAAAGGAGCTCGGTCTATCTGATGATCAGTGGGTACAAACCTTCCAAAGCCGCTTCGGCGCCGCCCAATGGTTGACGCCCCATACCGATAAAACGCTCGTCGAGTTGGCGCGTTCCGGGGTGTCCCGCATAGACACCGTCTGCCCTGGGTTTAGTGCGGATTGCGTGGAAACACTGCAGGAAATCGCCATGGAAGGCAAAGAAACTTTCCTCCAGGCGGGTGGCCAGGAACTGCGCTATATCCCGGCGCTCAATGACAACCCCCGCTGGATAGCGGCGTTCAGCCAGATTCTTGAGCCCCATTGGCGTCATTGGGAGAGTCCGGAAAATTTTGCCGTTTCTGCACAGTCAGGCTAAAATCGGCTCGAGACTGCCATAGCAGTATCTTTCCCCGGCCCTTTACCTACAGGACTCGCACCATGATGATCAGCAAAGACAAAGTCGTCACTATCGACTATTCCCTGACCGATGAAGAGGGGGAGCTGATCGACAGCTCCGTGGGTGAAGAGCCCCTCGTCTATCTCCATGGCCACCATGGCATCATCCCCGGCCTGGAGCAGGCGCTGGCGGGGCGTCGTGTCGGCGATAAGCTAGAGGTCTCCATCCCTCCCGAAGAAGGCTATGGCGATTGGGACGAAGATCTGGTGGAAGTGGTGGGTGTTGAGGATTTTGACGATCCGGAAGAACTGGAGATCGGTACCCAGTTTGAGACTATGACCGAAGAAGGCACGCGCCTTGCCACGGTAATCGATATCGAAGGCGACGAAATTACCGTCGATCTCAATCACCCTCTGGCCGGGATGACCCTGAACTTCGATGTGACGGTGCTGGAAGTGCGGGATGCCACCGCCGAGGAACTGGCCCATGGTCATGTCCATGGGCACGGAGCACATGACGAGGGTCATTGATGCGTCGGTGCTGCACCGGTTGACGCGTTTTCTGACCAAGTAAGTCGCCTTGCGTGGCCTGGGTTTGATGTCTGGAACCAGCGCCGACGGTGTGGATGCCGCGGTGCTGGATTTTGATGTCGCAGGTTGTGCGGGTTACCAGGGTGTCTTCAGTTACCCTTTTGATCCGGTGTTGCGCGCAGAGGTGCTGGCTGCCAACGGGCCATTGAGTGTTGAGGCGGTGGCGCAGCTCGACCGGCGTCTGGGCGCCTGTTATGCGCAATTGGCGAGTGCTGCCATCGCCCATCTCGGTCCGGTAGACTTTATCGCCTTGCACGGGCAGACCATTCGTCATCAGCCGCGGGGGGCGCCCGGCTTTACGCTGCAAATTGGTGCCGCCGCAGATATCGCCGTGGCCACCGGTCTGACCGTGATCCACGATTTCCGGCGTGCCGATGTGGCGGCTGGGGGGGAGGGTGCGCCGCTGGTCCCGCCCTTCCATCAATACTGCTTTCAGGATAAACAACCCCGTCTGGTACTTAATCTCGGTGGTATGGCCAACGTGACCTGGCTACCGGGCATGGACGACCCCCGTCCACTCCTGGCTTTCGACTGCGGGCCGGGCAATGTGCTTATGGATGCGGCCATACATTTGTGCGGTGATGGGCAATTGACCTGTGATGTGGATGGCCAAATGGCGGCTGACGGACTTTGCGATGCTGTACAGTTAGAAGCATGGCTGGCGCACCCGTTCTTCCGGCAGCCACCTCCCAAAAGCACCGGGCGGGAAGTTTTCGGGTTGCTCCTGGTGACGCAATGGTGGTCATCCTGGCAGGGCTCCGCGGCGGATTTTCTGGCTACACTGACGGCATTGACCGCGGTTTCCGTAGCACAGGCGATAAGGACCTGGACACCGGGCGCCGCAGAAATGCTGGTGTTCGGCGGCGGTGCCGAAAACCCGACCCTGATGCGCGTCCTGCAGGGGGTCTTGGCAGAGACCCGAATTTTGCACGGTGGGCAGTACAGCGGCATTCCCAGTCAGGCTTTGGAGGCGTTGGCCTTTGCCTGGCTGGGAGGAAAATGCCTGCTGGGGCAGCGCCTGCCCCTGGCGCACGTTACCGGGGTGCAGCGCCCCATGACCCTGGGTAATATTCTGCCCGGAGATAACTGGCCAGATCTGCTTGTCCAACTCTCAAAAGGGATGTAAATCACCGCAAAGGAAAGATCGCATGGTGTTCTCCCCACAGCCTGACATCAGCAATTGTTGGCATCCCGGCGGCGGAACGGCCGTTTATGGCATTCTTGGTCATCCGGTCACCCACAGTCTCTCGCCGTGGATGCATCGCCTCTTTGCAGCGCAGCAGGATCGGGACCTAGTTTATGTGCCCTTTCCGGTGCACGAAGAGGCGATCGCCACGGCGCTGGCCGGACTGCCGGCGCTTGGCGTGCGCGGCGTGAATGTTACGGTCCCCCATAAAGAGGCCGTGTTGCCGCTGATGCAGCAACTCAGCGCGGCGGCGCGTGCCATCGGTGCGGTGAACACCGTATGTTTCACGCCCTCGGGCATAGAAGGACACAATACGGATGCACTCGGTTTTCAGCGGGCGCTGGAGCGTGCCGCAGGGATTGGCTGGCAGCAATGTCCGGCGACCGTGATTGGCGCTGGAGGGGCGGCCCGGGCCATCGTCTACGCGCTCGGTCATGCCGGATGCCCGGCCATTTATTTGGCGAATCGCCACCTGCCGCGTGCCGAAGCCCTGGCTGCACAATTCCCCGATCTTCCGGTGCACCCCCTCCCGTTGGACTCGGCGGCATTGTCTGCGGTGTTGCCCCACAGTGCGTTACTGGTCAATACCAGCGCGCGCGGGCTGCACGGGGAGGGCCACCCGGAGTTGAATCTGGCCCGCATGCCCAGAAATGGCAGCGTATACGATATCGTCTATAACCCATTGGAAACGCCCCTACTACACGCCGCCCGGCAGGCCGGGCTGGGCGCGATTGATGGGCTGGGCATGTTGGTAGAGCAAGGCGCGGAGAGTTTTCGAATATGGACGGGAACTTTGCCGCAAACGGCCGCCGTGGAGGAGATCTTACGCCGATGGCTACAAATCCAGAACACATCGCGTTGACGCCCGTATTGCGGGCATTAGTCAGCAACGGGTTAAGCGACGAGGCGCAGTTACAGAGCCTTGCCGCCGATCCGGCGCGGGGCAAGACGCCGCTCCTGTTTTACGTGGTCGAGAAAGGCGCAGTTCCTGCCGCGGTGCTTATGGCACATCTTTCCGCTCGCTATAACATGCCCATGCTCGATCTGGATGCGGCCGCGATTGATGAGTTGCTTATTCGGAAACTCGACAAAGGACTGATGATCCGCTACCTGGTGTTGCCCTTGTCGAAGCATGGGGACACCCTCTACCTCGCCATGGCTGATCCTACGGATTTTAAGGCGGTGGAAGATGTGAAGTTCAACACCGGTCTGCAGGTGATGCCGATACTGGTCGAGGCCAATAAGCTGGCGAAGGCAGTGAATGCCGCGGCCAATAGTATGCAAGGCGGGATCGATGATGTTTTCATGGATAAGCCGCGCGACGAAGAAGAACAGGAAGAATTCGATCTTGCGCAGAAGAATGATAGTACTGTCGAGGATGCGCCCGTGGTGCGTTTTGTCCAGCAATTGCTGCTGGATGCCATTCAGCGCGGGGTCTCCGATATTCATCTGGAACCCTATGAAAAGGATTTTCGGGTGCGTTACCGCCTCGATGGCGTGTTGCAGGACGCACTGCACCCACCCGTGGCGTTGCGCGATGGGGTCACCTCGCGCCTGAAAATTCTCTGTCGCCTGGATATTTCTGAACGGCGCCTACCCCAGGATGGCCGTCTGCGAGTAAGGGTGCCCCCGGCCCGGGTCATCGATTTCCGTGTCTCTTTTCTGCCCACCAGTTTTGGCGAAACGATTGTGCTGCGCTTGCTGGATCCCGCCAGTTCCAAGGTGCCCATTGAGCAGCTGGGCTTTTTACCCGAGCAGCGTAAGGCCTTTGAAGAGGCCATTCACCGACCCTACGGTATGATCCTGGTCACCGGCCCCACGGGTTCCGGTAAAACGACGACCCTCTACACCGCGCTGAATATCCTCAACACCGGCGACTGCAACATCAGTACCGCGGAGGACCCCGTGGAAATCCCGGTGTATGGGATCAATCAGGTGAATATCAATGAACGTATCGGTCTCAACTTTGCCGCCGCCTTGCGTTCCTTCCTGCGCCAGGACCCGGACATTATCATGGTCGGTGAGGTGCGTGATCTGGAAACCGCGGAGACCGCCATCAAGGCCGCCCAGACGGGCCATCTGGTGTTGGCCACCTTGCACACCAATGATGCACCACAGAGTCTCACCCGCTTGGAAAACATGGGTATTCCCACTTACAACATCGCCGGTGGTGTGCACCTGGTGATGGCACAGCGACTGGTACGCAAACTTTGTCCGCACTGTAAAAAGCCCCTGCGTATTCCCGAACAGGCCTTGATCGAGGCGGGATTCGCGCCCGAGGATCTGCAGGGCTGGCGTCCTTTGGGCGCGGCGGGCTGTGATCAGTGCAATAACACTGGATACAAAGGCCGGATGGGGCTCTATCAGGTGATGCCTGTGAGCGACGCTATGCGCGAAATCATTATGCGTGGTGGCACCTCCATCGACCTGGCGCGGCAGGCGGCACAGGAGGGGGTGCTGACCATGCGGCAAAACGGATTGAAGCGGATCAGTGAGGGTGTCACTAGCCTTGAGGAGGTTCTGCGGGTGACCAATCTTTGATTTTGCCTCCCCGTATACCCAGATATTTTATGCAGAGCGTCCCAATATGACGATGGGTAGTGGTTGCGCGATGAATTACGGCGTTGTAACGTCCGGCAGAACTCTGTGGCAGGGTGCATAATATGCCGGAGATGGTGGGTGACTGGCGGCGCCTTTGGGGGATTTCCGCCTACCGCGTGCTCATCGCAGCGGTTATTGGCGTCCTGGTACAGTTACCGGCCAGTGAGACCATTATTGATCTGGGGGGGCATGCGAGGTTGCTGCGTGTCCTGACCTTGGTGGCCGCCACGGTCAGTCTCGGTTATCTGTTGGCACTTTTGTTGCGGCGGCCAGTGCAACCGCGCCGCCACGCCT
>DAIAVG010000110.1 GCA_027445725.1 Acidithiobacillus sp. | reverse complement strand
CTCTGGTAGCCGACGCGGTTCACTCTCTTTCCGACCTGCTGTCGGACCTCGGGCTGGTGTTTGCCATGCGCTTCAGCAGCCAGCCGCCGGACCAGGAGCACCCCTATGGTCATGAGCGTTTTGAGACGCTGGCGGCGCTGGCCACAGGCACCCTGCTGGCCGTCAATGGTGCAGGCATCGGCTATGAGGCG
The DNA here is from genome assembly GCA_027445725.1 of Acidithiobacillus sp. The sequence continues at coordinate 5,079 of DAIAVG010000110.1, read as the reverse complement.
GTCCAGCGGCTCATTATCGGCCATTACGGCATGCCGGATTTCTGGACCCTCTATATTGCCGCCTTCGCGATTGTCGCCAAAGAAACCCTCTACCAGATCACCATCCGGGTAGCGCGGCGAACCCGCTCCGCAGCGCTGCGTGTTAATGCCTGGGACCATCGCACCGATGCCATTTCCAGCGTCATCGTGTTTATCGGTATTGGCGGCAGTTTGCTGGGTGCGCCTTATCTGGATTCGGTCGTCGCGCTCATCGTCGCCCTGATGGTGCTGCGGATTGGCCTGGTCACGGGCTGGGAAGCGGTGCAGGAGTTGGCGGATCGTGGTCTCAGTGATGAAGCGCTGGCGCATATCCGCGAAGTGATTCTCGGCTGTGAAGGGGTGCGTGATTTGCATCTTCTCAAGACCCGTAAGATCGGCCATCAGGCCCTGGCCGAGGTGCATCTGCAGGTGGCGTCGACCCTGAGTGTCTCTGAGGGGCACCAGATTGCCGAACGGGTGCGGATAACCTTGTTGCGGCAAGTGGATGATCTGGCCGATGCCACCATCCACATCGACAGCGAAAATGATGAGGAGGGGGGCGTGGTCCTGCCGCCGCGCAGCGAGATTGAAAAGGTGGTGTGCGAGCGCCTGCTGGCGCGGAACTTGCCTTTGGCGGAGCAGATGACCTTGCATTACCTCAAGGATGGCGTCGTGATCTGCATGCGTTATCACTTGCCGCCAGCGGAAACATTCGCTAGCCTGCAGGATATGGAAGCACAGCTTCAAGATGCCTTGCAGGGGTGGGTGCCGGGCTTGCAGCAGATGGATGTGGTTTGGCAATTAACCAGACAGTTACCAAAAACATCGTCTGCCCTATAGTAGTGCACATTTTTGGATTGCCCCAAAATTGGGCACCATATTGGTGCATATGGAGTCCGGATTATTACCAACAGGGTGATTTTGGTCTGGTATGAATTTTGTAGGCACAGTTTGTTTAGGGTCGTGAATATTTCTTGATTGGAGGAGAAGCAAATGGGTTATAGCCCCAGTGATGTGGTCAAGTTGATTAAAGAAAAAGACATCAAGTTTATCGATTTCCGCTTTACCGATACCAAGGGTAAGGAGCAGCATGTCTCCGTCCCCGGCCACACTATCGAAAAAGACACCTTCGTCGATGGCAAGGCTTTTGATGGCTCATCTATCACCGGCTGGAAGGGCATCAACGAGTCCGACATGATTCTCCTGCCCGAGGCCGACTCTGCCGTTCTCGATCCTTTTACGGATGAAACCACCCTCATTATCCGCTGCGACGTCATTGAGCCCGCCACCGGTCAGGGTTATGAGCGCGATCCCCGCTCCGTCGCCAAGCGTGCCGAGATCTACCTGAAGAGCACGGGCATCGCCGATACGTCCTACTTTGGTCCCGAAAATGAATTCTTCGTTTTCGATTCCGTGACCTGGAACATCGACATGAGCGGCTGCGCTTACAAGGTGGACGCCGAAGAGGCCGCCTGGAATTCCGGCAAGGAATATGAATCCGGCAATATGGGCCATCGCCCCGGCGTGAAGGGCGGTTATTTTCCGGTCCCGCCGGTGGATTCCGCTCAGGACCTGCGCTCCGCCATGTGCCTGGCCATGGAAGAGATGGGTTTGAAGGTGGAAGTGCATCACCATGAGGTGGCCACGGCCGGGCAGCACGAAATCGGCGTCGGTTTTAATACGCTGACCCGCAAGGCGGACGAGGTGCAGATCCTCAAATATGTCGTCCACAACGTAGCGGCGGCTTATGGTCAGACGGCCACTTTCATGCCCAAGCCCATCGTCGGTGACAACGGCAGCGGCATGCACGTCCACCAGTCCCTCGGCAAGGATGGCAAGAACATCTTTGCGGGTGATTTGTATGGCGGGCTGTCGGAGGTCGCGCTGTACTACATCGGCGGCATCATCAAGCACGCCAAGGCGATCAACGCGCTGACCAACCCCAGCACCAACAGCTACAAGCGTCTGGTGCCTCATTATGAGGCCCCAGTGCTGCTGGCTTACTCCGCCAAGAACCGTTCGGCGTCCATCCGTATTCCCTTCGTCAACAGCCCCAAGGCCCGGCGCATCGAAATACGTTTCCCGGACTCTACCGCCAACCCCTATCTGGCGTTCTCTGCCATGTTGATGGCGGGTCTGGACGGTATCCAAAACAAAATCCATCCCGGCGACGCCATGGACAAGAATCTCTATGATCTGCCCGCGGAAGAACAGGCCAACATCCCCGGTGTGGCGGCGTCGCTGGAAGAAGCCCTGCGCGCCCTGGAAGCCGATCATGACTTCCTCATGAAGGGTGGCGTGTTTTCCGAGAGCTGGCTGGCAGGTTATCTGGATGTGAAGTGGGCCGAGGTGCAGGCCCTGCGCATGACCACCCATCCGGTGGAGTTCCAGATGTATTACAGTCTCTGAGATGGGATACAGCCCGCCGTGGCGGGCTTTCCCCAGCGCCATCAGCCCCGTGTTTTATGCGGGGCTTTTTTGTGGTCGCTGCCTTGACAATACGGGGCTTGGCGACCATATACAGAAATGCCGCGCTGGTCAGGAGAACAGACTGATGAAGTACAGGAAATCCCCTTTTACGTCTGGTAAAGGTGAATCAAAGCGTGCAGTAACGGCAGGAGCGTGTATTTTCCTGTCGGCCTTTCTGATCAGCGCTTCCGTGGATGCATCAACCATTTATCGCTGGGTGGGCAGCGGTGGCGTAGTCAGCTACGGTGAATCTCCGCCACCGGGCGCCAAAGGCGTCGAACAGATTTCCGGGGCGCCACAGGCTTCGGTCAGTACGCCGATGCCTGGGTCGGGGGCCAGCGTCACCCCGCCGCCGGGACCACCCGTGCCCACGCCCACCCGGCCTGCCGCCAACCCGGCATTGAAGCGCATGCAGGCAGAACTGCTCGCGGCGCGTCTGGCGCTGATTCAGGCGACCAAAAATTATGAGCAGGGCAAGGCTATACGCACCGGCAACGAGCGCAATTATGCCCGCTATCTGGATCGCGTAAACGGCCTGAAACAGGCGATGGATGCGGCGCAATTGCGCGTGCTGTTGCTCCAGCGACAGATCCAACAGGTGCAGAATGAAGGTCCGGCGCCGACGGCTCCAGGGCGCGCGGCGCATTAGTTTGCCGGGTGCGGCGCGTGTCCGAGGATAGACCCGAGGACGCTTCGTAGCTTACCATAGACCGTAAGATAGCCACTGCACGCCTTTGGGAGACCTGATGCCGCGTTTTTTGCTCAGTAACGATGATGGTTATCTGGCACCGGGACTGGCGGCACTCGCTGAAGCAATAAGACCTTTAGGCGATTTGGAAGTGCTGGCGCCGGAGCAGGATCGTAGCGGCGCCAGCAACTCCCTCACCCTGGACCGGCCGTTGCGGATGCGTACCGGGCTCAATGGATTTCACTATCTGGTCGGCGGCACGCCCACGGATTGTGTCCACCTCGCCGTCACCGGCATCTTCGCGGAAACGCCTGATATGGTGGTTTCCGGCATCAATCGGGGGGCCAACATGGGGGACGATGTGCTCTACTCAGGCACCGTGGCCGCCGCTACCGAGGGACGCTTTCTCGGCTTGCCCGCCATCGCGGTTTCCCTGGCCGGACGCGATTCCACCCACTTTTCGACCGCAGCGCGGGTGGCCGCCAAGTTGGTGACCGGGGTGCTGAGTCATGCGCTGCCTGCCGATACCATTCTCAACGTGAACGTACCGGATTTACCCTACGATGAAATCCGCGGATTTGAAGTGACGCGTCTGGGGCGTCGCCACAAGAGCGACATGGTGATACCGGCGGCGGATCCTCGCGGCGATCCCGTTTACTGGATTGGCCCTTCCGGGCGGGAGGCCGATGCCGGTCCCGGTACCGACTTTGACGCGGTGCGCCGCGGTTACGTCTCTATTACGCCGCTCGATCTGGATATGACCCGCTACAATTTTCTGGACGGTTTGAGCCAATGGCTGCTTCGTTGCTAGCCTTGAGTCCTGAAGTCGGCATGATCTCCCCGCGCACCAGGGGGCGGATGGTGCTCCGTCTGCGCGCGGAAGGCATCCGTGACGAGCGGGTGCTGGATGCGATGAATCGGGTTCCGCGTCATCGCTTTGTCGCGCAGGCGTTGGCGGGACGTGCCTATGAGCCGGTGTCTCTGCCCATCGGTTATGGACAGACCATCTCCCAGCCCTGGACGGTGGCGCGGATGACGGAGGCGATCCTGGAGGACAGGGGAATGCCGCAGCGGGTGCTGGAGATTGGTACCGGTTCTGCCTACCAGACGGCAGTGTTGGCAGAGCTGGGGGCGGAGATCTTCAGCATTGAGCGTATCGGTCCGCTTCAGGAGATGGCGGAGGCGTTGCTGGGGCGGCTGGGCTATCGTCAGGTGCATCTGCATCACGGCGATGGCAGTGGCGGCTGGCCGGGAAAAGCGCCCTTTGATGCGATTGTCATTACGGCTGCCGTGCCTTGCGCCCTGGCGCCCCTTTATCGCCAGTTGCGGGCGGGGGGACGTCTGGTGATGCCGGTGGAAGAAGGCGGCAGGCAGCATTTGCAAGTCAGTCGTTGGGATGGCAGCGCGGCGCAGGTGATTCCGCTGGGCACCTGCCATTTTGTCCCCTTGCTGGCGGGAACGGTTTCGGTGGCCTCTGGAGAGTGTGTCGGATGAAAAGCGCGAGCAGAGACGAGGAAGAGGACGTTCAGGCAGGAGCCTCAGAGAAGGAAGAGGATGTTCCGGAAAAAGCCGATGGGGCAGAAAATTTTGGTGAGGCACACGACTGGGATGCCACCCGCTGTTATCTTCGGGAGATCGGTCATAGTCCGCTGCTGACGGCAGAACAGGAGGTCACCCTGGGGCGCCGGGTTCAGGCGGGGGACCAGGCGGCACGCTGCACCATGATAGAGAGTAATCTGCGCCTGGTGGTAAAGGTGGCGCGGCGCTATATCAACCGGGGGTTGCCGCTCCTGGACCTGATCGAAGAAGGCAATCTCGGGCTGATCCATGCGCTCGAAAAATTCGATCCCGAATTGGGATACAGGTTCTCGACCTATGCCACATGGTGGATCAGGCAGAACATC
>DAIAVG010000109.1 GCA_027445725.1 Acidithiobacillus sp. | reverse complement strand
TGCCTTCATCCCGCAGGCGGTTAATCTCGCGGGCCAGATCAAAGAGCACGGCAAGGGCTGCTGGCGTATGAAAGTCGTCGCTCATGGCGGCATGGAAACGCTCCCGCCACTCGCTACCCAGCTCCGCCACGATTTTGCGCGCGGGCATCCCGCGCAGGGCGGTATAGAGCCGGGTGAGGCCCGCCTTGGCCTGCTCCAGCGCCTCTTCCGCATAGTTCAGCGGGCTGCGGTAATGGCTGGACAGGATGAAAAAGCGCAGCACCTCGCCCGAATAGCGGGGTAAGAGTTCCCGCACCGTGAAGAAATTATTCAGCGATTTGGACATTTTCTCGTCGTTGATGCGGACAAAGCCGTTGTGCATCCAGTAATGGGCAAAAGCGCAACCCGCGCCCTGTGACTGAGCGATTTCATTTTCATGATGGGGGAACTGCAGATCCGCACCACCACCATGAATATCAAAAGCACAGCCCAGGGCATCGGCGGACATGGCGGAACATTCGATATGCCAACCGGGCCGTCCTTCTCCCCAGGGAGAGGCCCAGGACGGCTCGCCGGGTTTGGCCGCCTTCCACAAGGCAAAGTCCAAAGGATCACGCTTGTCTTCACCAATATCCACCCGTGCGCCCGACGTCAACTCGTCAATGGATTTGCCGGACAGGCGCCCGTATTCCGGGAAGCTGCGCACCGCGTAGTACACATCGCCATTGGCCGCCGCATAGGCATGCCCTCTGTTGATGAGTTCGCCGATCAGGGTTTGCATGGCACCCACATGCTCCGTCGCTCGCGGTTCCTGATCAGGGCGCTGGCAGAGCAACGCCGCCTCGTCTTCGTGCATGGCGTCGATGAAGCGTGCCGTGAGAGACTGGATCGACTCGCCACGCTCCAACGCCCGACGAATGATTTTGTCGTCGATATCGGTGATATTGCGGACGTAAGTCACCTCATAGCCGCGCTCACGCAGATAGCGCGCCACCGTATCAAAGGTGACCATGACCCGGGCATGGCCGAGATGACAGAAGTCGTATACGGTCATCCCGCAGACGTAGAGTCCCACATGATTGGGGCGCAGCACTTCCAGCGGCGTTTTACCGCGGCGCAGGGTGTCAAAGAGGGTCAGTACCGGCAGGGTGGTCATATTTTCAGCCTCGACAAGCGTTCAGGAGCGTTGGGCAGCGGCGCGCAGGCGGTCCAGCGCGCGCGCCCCGCCGATGAGGGGGAGGAGCGCCGCCAGTTCCGGTCCGTGGGTGAGCCCGGTAAGCGCGGCGCGCAGGGGCATGAACAGCGCCTTACCGCGCTGCCCGCTGGCTTGCTGCAAGGCTTTGGTCCACAGCCGGTAGTCGCCACCCGACGCCTGCAGCGTCGCCTGGGCGACGGACCAGAACTCAGGGCTGGCTCCGGTGATGGCCCCGGCCGCCTCGGCGTCGACCGTGGGGGAGGCAAAACAGCGCTCAGCCCAATCCAGTGCATCGGCGGGCAGCAGGATATTGGCACGCACCGCCGCCACAAAATGCCTTTCCTGCCCTGCCGGCACTTTGTCCTGCAGATGGGGCGCCAACCAGTTCCAGACGGCGGCATCGTCCAGCGACTGTACCGCTTCGTGCTGCCAATGCTGCAACTGCACCATATCAAAATGGCTGGGCGCCCGGCTGATCTGGGTCAGCGCAAAGCCCTGCGCCAGTGCGCTGCTATCCAGAAAGCCCGTCGCGCTGTAATGATGACCCAGACGGGCGAGGTAGTTAAGCACCGCCGGGGCCAGATAACCGGCCTCGCGCAGACCGCGCAAGCTGACCGCTCCGTATCGCTTGGACAGAGGCTGACCGTCGGCACCGAGTAACAAAGGCAGATGACCATAATCGGGAACCGGCAACCCCAGCGCCTGCAAGATCAGGATTTGCCGGGGGGTATTGGTCAGGTGGTCCTCGCCACGCAAGACCAGATTCACCCCCATCAGCGCATCGTCGACCGCGTTGGCAAAGAAAAATGCCGGGCTGCCGTCACTGCGGCGGATGACAAAGTCCCCCAGATCAGCCAACGCATAGTGACGCTCGCCCCAGACCAGATCCGATACCGGGAGGATGCCCTGATCCGGCACCCGGAAACGCAGCGTGGGCCGGATGCCCGCCGCCTCCCGTTCAGTCCGCACCTCGGCATGAAGATGCCGACAATGTCCACCATAGCGTGGTGCCTTACCCGCCGAGCGCTGTACGGCGCGCTCCGCGGCCAGGTCATCGGCGCTGCAATAGCAGGGATAGGCCTGTCCGCTGGCCTGCAAACGGGCATAGTACTGGTCATAGATCGCCAGACGCTCCATCTGCCGGTATGGGCCGTGATCGCCACCCCGGTCCGGGCCTTCGTCCCAGTCGATGCCGAACCACCGCAGATCTTCCAGCAAGGCCTTCTCATAGATCTCGGGGGAACGCTGTTGATCCGTGTCTTCAAGACGTAAAATGAATGTTCCACCCGCGCCACGCGCCGCCAGCCAGGCGAAAAGGGCTGTGCGGGCGTTGCCAAGGTGCAGGTAACCGGTGGGGCTGGGTGCGAAGCGACTCTTTAGATTCATGGTGGTATAGTATTGCGCCATCGGCCGCGTCGCAATGCAAAAGCCGGGATTAGGATACTTCGCAAAGTGCAGACCCGAATGCACTTTGCGAAGTACTCATACACACGGAAAGAAACGGAATGACTCAAGCGAATACCCCGCGCGCGCGCTCTAAGCAACCTAAGCGCCACCATTATGGACGCTGGATTTTACTGATTATCCTGTTGATTCTGATCAATATCGGGATTGGCGTCGGTATCTACGTCTACCGCATCTGGCAGACCCTGCCGCCCATCCACGAGCTCAAGGAATGGCGTCCCGACGAGCCTCTGCGAATTTATGCCGCGAACGGCACACTGCTCCAGGAGGTCGGTCCGCAGATGCGTTATGCCCTGCCCATCGACCAGATCCCGGTCCAGTTGCAGGAAGCCTTCATATCCGCCGAAAACGCCCGTTTCTACAGCAACAACCCCCTTAACTACCCGGTCAGTTACCCTGGGATTCTGCGTGCCGCGATAGTGGACGCTATTCACATGGCGCCGGTGCAGGGCGCCAGCACCATCCCGGAGCAGGTGGCGCGCAACTTTTACCTGACTCCGCAAAAAACCATTTCCCGCAAGATCGCGGAAATCCTCCTGGCGTACAAACTCGCCAACCACTTTACGCACAAACAGATTCTTGAGCTTTATCTGAACAAGATTTATCTCGGTCAGGGTGCCTACGGCGTGCAAGCCGCGGCCCGGACCTACTTTGGAAAAGGCGTCAGTCATCTGACCTTGGGGGAGATGGCAACCATTGCCGGACTACCACCGGCACCTTCCGTTTTAAACCCTGTAGTGAATCCTGGTCTCGCCAAAAGGCGGCGTGCTTATGTGCTCGACCGCATGGAAAAACGCGGTTATATTTCTGCGGATGAAGAGGCGAAGGCCAACGCGGAACCCATTCTTTCGCGGTATCATGCGGCTGCCAGCAACGGTGCACCGTATGTCACCGACTGGATCGCCAGTTGGCTCACCCAGCAATTCGGCAGCGATTTTACCTACCGTTCCGGGCTCAAGGTGTACACCACCATCCTGCCACAGGATCAGGAGGCAGCGAATGAGGCGGTTGCCGTGGGGCTGGAAAACTACGATATGGGGCTATCCAGTATGGACCCCAAAAGCTACCGCGGCCCCATCGCGCGTCTCAGCGGGGACACGCTGCAGGCCGCACTCGCGGGTAAGCGGCCTGATGTGTTGCCACCACATGACCCGGCCAACCTCCAATGGGGCGTAGTGGTCAGTGCCGATGCCAAAAGCGCTACGGTCTCTCTGGAGGGCAAGAAAAACGTCATTCTCACCTTGCGCGACGTCAGTTGGGCACGCCCTCGTTACGGCGCCCCCAAGCCACGTTTGGTGAATGCGGTTCTGCACAGCGGTGACTTGATCTGGCTGCGCCCTTATGTACATTCGGTTACAGCGGGGGCAGGTCAGGAATGGGGTGCCAATGTCTGGTCCTCTGCCGGCAAGGATGCGGGCTGGCAGCTCTCACAGATTCCTCAGGTACAAGGCGCTCTGGTGAGTCTGGACAGCCGTACCGGGGCTATCCACGCCCTGGTGGGTGGCTTCAGCTATGAACTCAGCCATTTTGATCGCGCCGTTTTTGCTTATCGGCAGCCGGGCTCGGGCTTCAAGCCCTTCGTCTACGCCGCAGCCATGGATGCGCCAGCGCTGCTGGCTTCAGGCAAGAGCAGTTATATGACGCCACAGACGCCGATTCCAGATACCCCTCTGTCGATTACCCTGCCCACCGGACAGGTCTATGCGCCAACCAACTATAGCAATCAGTTTTCCAATATACCGATCCCGGTGTGGTCGAATCTGGCTTACTCTCATAACGTACCCAGTGTTCGCATCCTCATGGATATCGGCATCCCCTATGCGGCGCAGTACGTGCAACGCTTTGGTTTTCCGGCCAAGCAAGTCCCGCAAGTCCCGTCCATGGTGCTTGGTGCGGGAGATTACAGCCCCTTACAGCTCGCCCGCGCCTATGCGGTCTTCTCCAGCGGCGGTTTTCTGCCCAATCCCTATCTCATCACCAAAATTGTGAATAGCCGCGGTACGCAAATCTCCTTGCTCAATTGTCCCATGGGCTATACCCCGCCCGCCCAGCAGACGGCCATACCTCCGGGCGTAGCCTATTTGCTGACGGAGATGATGCAGCAGGTGATCAAGATCGGAACCGGCGTCGCGGCCCAGAGCCTGGGGCGCAATGACATCGCCGGCAAAACCGGCACGACCAACCACGAAGATAATGCCTGGTTCAATGGGTTCAGTCCGCATATCACCACCAGTGTCTGGGTGGGTTATGATGACAACCGCACCATGGGCCGTTGGGCTGCGGGGGCGCGTGAGGCGCTGCCTATCTGGATTCACTATATGCGGACGGCCATGGCGGGCAGCCCGGCCACCGGCTTCTTCCGGCCGCCTTCGGTGACCGGCCCCACCATCAGTGGCGGTAGTAACGTCATTGGTGTCAGTGATTATCTCGCCGGCTATCCACCCGTTGCCGCCCCCACGGCTTCCACTGAAAGTGGCGCTGGGGATGGTCTTGGCGACAAGCTGATTAACACCATCAAGAACCTTTTCTAAAGAGCAACGGGGATCGGCGGGTGGCTACGGCGCCGCCTCCGGCACCTCGTTCAGACTTTCCACATAATCTCTCATCACCTGATCGGCCACCCTGGTGCGCAATGCCACAAGAAGTATAACGAGAG